>NZ_JADBUN010000063.1:0-12534 GCF_020245625.1 Microcystis sp. M049S2
CTTTCCGAAAGTCCTTGACTTGTTTCAGTTTTTCTATTAAGCTCAACATATATTTAAAAGGTTGGCGGTCACTTATCATTTTACCTGGCAGTGATCGCTTTTACTTTTGATATTCTGATGGGAGAATGAAACAGCCCTACCCTTGATAAGGGGGGCTTTGATCCTTCTTGATAAGGGGCTTTGATTCTTCTTGATAAGGGGCTTTGATTCTTCTTGATAAGGGGCTTTGATTCTTCTTGATAAGGGGCTTTGATTCTCCCAACCCCGGCTGCCGCAAATACGGCGATGAGGATGTCAGGTCTTACTCCACTCGATTAAAGCGCTAGTCAATCCTTCTAGGGTATATTCTCGCGCCTCGATATCAACACGACCAAATAACTCTTGACAGGTTTTTGAAGTTTGCGGACCGATAGAAGCCAGACAAACTTTTTCTAATAGGGAATTAACCGATAATTCTGCCGTTTCTTGTCGCAATAACCGATAAAAATTCTGGACGGTTTTGGAACTAGCAAAGGTGACTATATCGACTTTCCCATCTCGAAACGCTTCCCAGATGCCACTATCCATGCGTGCCGGACATCCGGAATAATATGCGGCCACTTCCGTCACCTGACCAGCTTTGGCCGTTAACTCCTTAACTAATATCTCTCTGCCTCCCGTTTCCACGCGAGGAAAGAGGAATTTTTGCCCCCTAATCGGGTCGGGAAACTCGTTTACCAAGGCATCGGCGACAAAATCCCCCGGGATAAAATCCGCTTTTAATCCTCGTGAGTGCAAAACTTGGCTGGTTTTTTTGCCCACCACGGCGATTTTTACAGTCGCTAAAGCCCTAGCATCTTTTCCCCAAAATGTCAAGCGATCGAAGAAAAAATTAACAGCATTGGCAGAAGTTAAAATCAGCCAATCAAACTCTTTTAACTGAGCGATGGCATCGTCTAAACCTTGCCAACGGTCGGGGGGACGAATCTCTAAAGCGGGCATTTCTAGGACTTCTGCGCCTTGATTTTGCAAAATTTCGCTAAATTGACTCGTTTGCTCGGCGGCACGGGTAATAACAATAGTTTTACCGCCTAGGGGTGGGGGAGAGGACATAATCGCCAGATCCACAACTTGACCAATGACCATAATAGAGGGTGAGAGGGACACCCCGGCGGTTTGAGCGAGAATATTTTCTAAAGTGCCGCGCCAAATTTGTTGATCCTTGCGTCCCGCCTGACGGATAATAGCGATCGAGTCGTCAATATTCCGCCCATTTTGGTATAATTTCTCGATAATTTGCCCTAAAGACTGACCGGCCATCAATAGCACAAGTGTATCAATTTTAGCTAAGGCTGACCAATCGAGAGACTCGGGATCGTGAGCGCTCAAGACCGCAAAACAGCGACTAATATCCTTTTCCGTCAGGGGAATTCCGGCCAATAAAGGAGCGGCTAAAGCGGAGGAAATACCGGTTATCAGTTCAAAATCACAGCCTGCCTGCTTTAGGGCCAACATTTCAGGATATACTCGCCCAAAAACCCCCGGATCACCACTTTTAAGCCGAATAACTCGTTTTCCCTCTTGACAATAATTAACCAGTATCCGATTAATCTGATTCTGCTCGGCCCCGGGTTGTCCCCCCCGTTTGCCGACATCGACTAAAATACAGGTTTTCGGCACTAGGGAGAAGATTTGACTATCCACTAGGGCATCATACAGCAAAACCTCGGCCGTGCCTAAAATTGCTCGCGCTTGCAGGGTGAGAAAACTGCTCTGACCGATTCCCGCACCGAGAAGATAAACTTTACCCCGGGGATGGACGACTGCTGACATAATCGCAAATTTGAGTTTAATCTTTAATCTAGCACTTGGAGAAGATGCAAATTACTAACGCAACAAGGGCAGCAGTAAAGTGACGAAATAATATACTAGGGGAGCGGTGAACACATAACTATCGGTGCGATCGAGTATACCACCGTGACCGGGGATTAACTGGCCGGAATCCTTGACCCCAGCATCGCGTTTCATCATCGATTCGGTCAAATCACCCAATAAACTGACGATACCAATTAATAGGCCCAAAATTAAGCCCGTCAGCTGCCAATAGGGCCAATCTAAATACCAAGCACCCAAATCGGCCACCGCTATACTGCCTAAAATGCCAAAAAAGGAACCTTCCACGGTTTTTTTGGGACTAATCAGCGATAAACTGGTTTTCCCTAACCATTTTCCCATGATATAAGCTCCGATATCGGCGGCCCAAATGCAACCGAAAGCTAGAAAAGTCACCGTCAAAGCGGCCGGGAATAATTTCGGTTCCATCCACGATTCTGGCCAATATCCCATCAGGGGTAAGTTACTGGCAATGGCCACGGGACCACTTTCGGGAGAAAAACCGACCCGTAAACGAATCCAATAACTGGGTAAGTAACCACCGTAAAACAGACCGAGAATTGAGGTGGAAATGTCGGCAATTGTCGCCATTTTGGGCTGAAAGAGCAGATAAAAACAAATTAACGCTCCGGCCAGGGGAAACATGGCATCGGTGAGGGGGGCTGCCATAGTTGCCGTCAGTAGTAATAATTGGGAAACTACGAGAGTGGTTTTAGCGGCCGGTTCAATGCCTTTAGCGCGAACTAAGCGAAAATACTCTAATTGTCCCAAAAAGACGATAACACCGATGCCGAGGGTGAAATACCAACCCCCAACGATAATAATTCCCAGTGCGAAGGCAATAGCAAAAATAGCGCTGACAATGCGTGGCCAAGGCATGGTTAATCCAGAGAAATTAGGCGGCATTGTCATAATTATATAGATTAAGAAAACTTTATGGAAGGTTATCCCCAATTAAAGTTTATCGCCGCTCAGGATAAACATGGGATCAACGGCGGCAAAAACTTGGTGAATACCCCTAGTTTCTAGGCGATTTACTGCCGCTTGGACAATCTCGATATTACGGGCCTGTAAATTAGAAAAACCTTCGGAAAATTGATAGAGGGTTTCTAAATTATTGGCCGTAGCCACGATGCGGCCATTGGGTTTCAGGTATTGCCACACTTCTTGCAGGACCGATTTAATCGGTTTGCCGCCCTCGATACAGACGCGATCGGGTGCGAGGGATATATTGGGCAGACAATCGGGTGCGCTGCCTTCAAAAACGGTGACATTTTTTACCCCGAAGCGATCGCAATTACGGCGGATTAAACTGGCCACTTCTTCATCCCTTTCAATGGCAATAATCGGACTATTGGGGCATAATAAGCCAATTTCAACGGGAATAGTGCCGGTTCCTGCTCCTATATCCCAGAAAACCCCCCCATCACCTAACCTCAAAGCGGAAATCATCAATAATCTCACCTCGCGTTTACTCAGGGGAATCCCGGGTAAACGTTCAAACAGTTCATCGGGAATACCGGGGGTTTTATATAACCAAGTCATGGGGGATCAATTATTGGGAAGCTTCACTACCAAGCATTATTATATAAGTTTGTCAAATTTTCTTTATTAAGTAAACAGGGACTTTTATAGGCATAAAACCCTGATTATAGCTCTAACAAGCTATTGTCTGTCATTAAGCTAAGACGTATTTTAACCCCCCTATCCTTAGATTAGGTCAATCTCTCCCAATCCTTTTACTGTTGCAAGACTGCCACAGTCCCTCATCTCAACAAGCAATTTAAATAGGCGGGCAGCTGATCTTAATGATGAGATAGGAAGTTTTTGTTTTGGTGGGTCAGTCCTCCGTCGTCAACACCAAATTACGTTACACTTCATCTTTATGAGAAAGGCCGTCATGATCCTTTTTCTTAAGCATAGATTTTCCTAATCAATTTCTTTGGGTATTGTCTATCAAATGTTACTAAATACTCTGGCTATTCAACCTTCTTAGCATCTGTCAGCCAAAAACCATAGACTAACTCCTGTTTTATCAACGATAACTCTAAGTAGCTGGTTATAATTAAATTAAAAATGGATTTTAGGTTCGATCCCCCCTGCCCCCTTTGATAATGGGGGTGCCGATCCCCCCTTAATCCCCCCTTAATAAGGGGGGCATCTGAAAGTTTTTAATACCTATCTAGTTATCATGTCTAATATCTATCGTCTTGCCCAAGGTCATTTAAACCTATTGGAAACCTGTCCACCCAGATTTCAAAAAGTCTATCTAGAGCAACTTAACACACCGGCTGACCCTGGGCAATTGGAGAGGCAAGAATGGGGCAGTCAGTTTCACCTATTATTACAGCAGCGGGAATTAGGGCTGCCGATCACGTCCTTATTACGCGAAAATGAACAGTTAGAACATTGTTTAACAGCCCTATTAAAGGCCGCCCCGGCAATTGCCCAAAATCCGGGAGAAGCTAATCGAGAAGCGGAACATTGTCGCAGTTTAACTGTGGGTAATTATTTATTAACGGTTATCTATGATTTAATTTTACTAGAGAGCGATCGAGCGGTAATTTTTGACTGGAAAACCTACTTAAAACCTATCGATGCCGACAAACTAGCCAAAAATTGGCAGACGAGACTTTATCTGTATGTGTTGGCAGAAACTTCTGCTTATCCTCTTGATAGTTTATCGATGACCTATTGGTTTGTGCAGTTACCCCGCAACCCCGAACAAATTACTTTTAACTATAACCAGAAACTACACCAACAGACAGGGCGGGATTTACGCCGTTTATTGAAGGATATCGATCGCTATCTATCAGCATACCAAAATGATTTAGTCGATTTTCCCCATCGTCCCGATTGTCAGCTTCATTGTCCCTATTATCTTACACAAGAGCGATCGGGCCAAATAGACTTACCCTCGATCGAGGATATCCCTGAAATCAATCCTTTTGTCTAATTATTGCCAATTTTGTCAGTATTCTCAATTCAGAATTCTGAAGATTATTTTTATTTATTCTCCCTTCTCCCCCTCTCCCCCTCCCTTCTCCCCAATTCATAATTCATACTTTGTGCTTTTTGTCAAAAAAACTTTTTCTTTGTAATAAAACTACACAAAAAAAAGATCATCGTTGTGGGTGAAATTGACTAATTTACCCGTCTTAATTAGGATTACCTTGTAGGTGTGGCAAGGGTTTCAACCCTTGCCACCCAAAAAAGCACAGAATAACCCACTATGAAATTCTATCAAATCGCTGTAACCATTGTAAAATCGTTGTTAAATAAAAATCTTTCTCAATTAATTCTTAAGAATTTATAAATATTGCGGAATGTTAATTTAAATATTCTCAAGTTTTTGGGGTCAATATATAACTTTTGCTTATCTTTGGCGAACATTGGGTTAGAAGTCAGAAGTCGGGAGTCAGAAGTCAGTATTCAGGAGACAGGAGATTATTTTTATGTATTCTTCCCACACCCCACACCCCACACCCCACCTCCCCACTTTCCCACTCTCGACAATTCCCCTTCTCCGCCGCGTTAACCATGGTCGATAATAACAAAAGACAGATCGATCGCTTGCGCTCATGACCGGCAACCACTACCAAACCTTAGAAATCAGCCATAAATCGACCCCTGAGGAGATTAAACAGGCCTATCGGCGTTTAGCCAGACAATTCCACCCCGATAGTCAAAACGATAGTGCCAGTCACGATAAAATCGTCGCTATTAACGCCGCCTACGAGATCCTAAGCGATCCGAGACTAAGAAAGGACTACGATAACCAACTAATCGCCAATTCTCCCGAAAAACGCGCCCAACGCACCGCCACCGCCCAAGCAAATTATCATCGTTACAAAGAAACAGTCCAGGAAGACGAAGCCCTGGTCAAACAGTGGTATAACCAGACCTATAGCCCGATTAATCGCCTGATCGGTCAAATTATCCGGCCCCTCAAAGGTCAGATCGATCACCTATCCGCCGATCCCTTCGATGATCGGTTAATGGCTGTTTTTCAAGACTATCTAGAAACCTGTCGCCAAAATCTCGATCGAGCCAAAACCCTCTTTTCCCAACGGCCCAACCCTGCCAAAATGGCCAAAGTGGCCGCTTCTCTTTACTACTGTCTCAATCATCTCACTGACGGACTAGAAGAATTAGAAACCTTTACCCTTAACTACGATGATCGCTCTCTCCACACTGGTCAAGAAATGTTTCGTATGGCCCAGCGTTTACAGGTAGAAGCTAAACAGATAGCCAGTCAGTGCCAAAAGTAGACCGCTTGTAAAAATCAAAAATTGTTGTTAGGGTGAGGAGTAAGTAGCCAGTAGTCAGTAGTCAGGAGAATTAAGAATGAATAATAATCAATTAAATGGTCTATTTACAGATTTTAGGCCATTTAATCATTATTTTTGCCGTCTTTGAACCCTGAAAAATTAATTATGCCAGAGCTTGATTAAATCTCTAGCCATGGGCAAAAAAAAAGACGAAAATAGATCAAGACCAGATTTACCCAATCCCTAGCTTAACCCCAATGAGAGACAAACAATCAGAAATTACCAATATATCCACCCCTAGAGATTCTGATCTTTATTCCTTGCCTCCCGCCGTCCAACGTGCTGCTAATATCCTTTTACGTCAGGGAAGAATCGGTTTTTGGACGCAGATTGTCCTAGGCGTAATTTCAGGGGTTTTATTGCTCATTGCTACCGCTAGTTTATTAGGGACGAGACAACGCACTTCCGGTATTGAAATCGGTGTTTTATGTGCCATTGGTGGGGCTTGTTTCTTGGTAGTTGCCATTTTCTTTTCCTCTCGTTACATGAAAATTGCCCGTCAAATGTTGGGGGGTGATCAAGATAGTCGCCCGAAAAAATCCGATACTATTCAGTTAATCCGTCAGGGTTTAATCGCTAATATTATCGGGATGTTTTTAACCATTTTGGGAGCGCAAGCCTTGGCAGGAATCGTCTTAATTAAATCCCTCAATGTTCCCCAAGGTACTTTTAATGTTGCCTCTAACCCCAGTCAATTTGTTAATTCCGTTGACCTGTTAATTGTGCAGGCTAATACTAATACAATTCTCGCTCACTTTACCGGTATTGTTACCTCTTTGTGGCTTCTTAATCGTATTACTTCTAAATAAATATGACCATGCAACGCACCCGTTTAAGTACGCTGGCTAATGTCACCAGCAGCCGGTTTAATAGCTTTTTTGGTAATCCTTGGCGGCGGATTTCCCTCCAGCTAATTTGTGTTTTATTTGGAGTTTTTTCTGGTCAAGCAATTGTCACCACTGCCGGTCAAACTGCTCAATGGGATGTCACCGCTGCCGGTTTATTGCTGCTGTTTACGGAGGCGACTAGCCGGATTGTTTACCGAAAAAGTTCCCAGGCTAAACCAGCACCGATTCTGCGAGAATCTCTCAATTTACTAAAAATTGGTATCACCTATAGTTTATTTCTAGAAGCCTTTAAAATTGGCTCTTAAATCCCCAATTGAAAAATGAAACGCACAACTCCTTAAGAGTTGACAGAGAAAGACTAATCAGGTTTTGTCCGATTAATACAACAACAACTAACATAGAACCAAGAAACTTGCTTTACCAACTTGGTCAAGAGGGAAATTTATTGACTATAAACTACAAAATAAAGGCGGTAACTGCCCCTAGGGAGTCGAGGTAGTTCACTATGTTTCAAAATGGCTCCAGTGAAGTTAATATTCTCCCCATGGACGAACATAATCAAAAATTAGTTAATTATGTTCATCCTGCCGATTGGCTCAATCCCCAACCCCAAGATTGTTATGATTTAGTTGTCATTGGTGCGGGTACTGCGGGTTTAGTCGTAGCGGCGGGGGCGGCGGGTTTAGATATAGGTTTAAAAGTGGCTTTAGTGGAAAAACACTTAATGGGGGGAGATTGCCTCAATTTTGGTTGTATTCCTTCTAAATGTCTGATTCGTTCCTCTAGAATTATCGGGGAAATTGAGAAAGCCAAAAAATTAGGAATTGATATTGGGGATACTAGGGTAGATTTTGCCAGAGTCATGACCAGAATGCGGCAAATTCGCGCCGATATTAGCCATAATGATTCGGTGCAACGTTTCCAAAAACTAGGTATCGATGTCTTCTTGGGTAGCGCTCGTTTTTTAGGACAAAATGCCGTGGCAGTGGCGGGAAAAACCCTCGCTTATAAAAAAGCTGTCATTGCCACTGGTGCTAGGGCTTTTCATCCCGATATCCCCGGACTAAAAGCAGCGGGATTTTATACCAATGAAACAATTTTTTCCGTCACAGAATTACCTCCTCGATTAGCTGTTATCGGTGGCGGGCCGATTGGTTGTGAATTAGCCCAAGCTTTTCAACGGTTAGGCGCACAGGTGATTTTATTTCATAATTATTCCCATCTTTTGAATAAAGAAGACCCAGAAGCAGCCGAAATTATTGAGAATACTTTCCTGCGGGAAAGAATGCAATTAATTCTCTCTTGCCAAATTGAACGGGTGACAAAAAATGAGCAGGGTAAAACCATTGAATATACAAGCAACGGTCAAGGAGCAACTATCACCGTTGATGAGATTTTAGTCGCTGCTGGCCGGGTGCCTAATCTGTCAGGATTAAATTTAGAAGCGGTGGCCGTGGAATACGATACTCGTCGGGGAGTCAAAGTTAATGATTATCTGCAAACTACTAACCCGAAAATTTATGCGGCCGGTGATATCTGTATGGATTGGAAATTTACCCATGCTGCCGATGCATCCGCCCGTATTGTGATTAAAAATACCCTCTTTTCTCCCTTCGGTTTCGGACGCTATAAGCTGAGTAATTTAGTTATGCCTTGGGTCACTTACACTGACCCAGAAATCGCTCGTGTCGGCATGGATGAAACCCAGGCACAGACCCGGGGATTGGTCACTAATACTATTAAAATTCCTTTGAGTATAGTCGATCGAGCTATCGCTGATGGCGAAACGGACGGTTTTTTAAAAATTATTCACAAACAAGGTTCCGACCAAATTTTAGGAGCCACTATCGTCGCCGCTCACGCCGGTGAGATGATTTCTGAAATTACCACCGCTATGGTTGCCAAAATCGGACTGAGTAAACTTTCTACTGTCATTCATCCCTATCCCACCCAAGCGGAAGCGATTAAAAAGGCCGCCGATGCCTATCGTCGAACTCTCTTGACTCCTAATAGTAAAAAACTCTTGGAATTGTTGACTAAATTATCGCGTTAAAATCAGTTATTGCCACCGGAGAACTGCGGCAGAACTTTGAACAATTCTGGCGGGAAGCAGCCGCACAGTTGGGAAACGCCCAATCCCTCACCGAACGGAGGCCGGGGAAATGGCAAGAGTACCAGTTGGAGAAATACCAACCCCTGACGTAGCTCTGCCCTTTTTAGAATACAAGTAAACGGTGAAAACCTTCTTGCTCAAAATGGCGATCGGTGGTTAATGCTTCATTAATATTGAACTGACGCATCAATAAAAAGCTAACTGCATCACACAAGGAATAAGTCTTATCTTGCCGTGCCATCAATAGTTTGACCGCAGCACGATGTAAAGGCTCTTCTATCCAAACTGTCTCGATATCTGGATTTTCTAGCAAATCGGTGATAAATTCTAGGGTAGCTAAACGTGGGTAATGGCGAACTTGAGCTAGAGCAACTAACTCTGCTAAAACGTAACTGTGGGTGCTGCTTTTACCTGCACTATCTAACAATTGGACAGCTTCTTCATGTCCTGGTTGATCACGATAGACATAGCAAAGTAACCCAGAAGTATCGAGGAGTATCACCGATTTGATGTCTCCTCATGAGTATCTCCATACTCTCTCCCTAAGTCAGCATCAATGCTTTCATTATCTGCTCCTGTCGGATAGCCGCTAATTGAGCCAGCGTGCGCTCGAAAGCGTTGACGTGCTGCTTCTTTTTCCGCTTCCGTGCGTTGGTCTTTATTTTTGTTCAAGCGATACTGTCGCTCTAGGGAAGTTGTTACTAATTCTGACAGGTCGATACCTAATATTTTAGCTTGCTGTTGCAGGGCGGCATAAACTTCATCGCTCAATTCTAGGGTTAAGACTTGACTCATTTGGCTGTACCTTCATTGTGGCTATTGATTAGATTAATTTCTTTTTTAACTCTTTGACCATTATAACCTCGGACATCAGCTTGTCTCTTCACAGTAGCACTGTAGGGTGGGTTAGCGACAGCGTAACCCACCGCATATTAGAAAATTGATGGTGCGTTACATTAACATTAACGCACCCTACGAAAGCTTATAAGTCATCTTCCGATAATCGAGCTATTTTCATAATTGATTTTAAAGTTCCAATTTTTAAGTCCTGATTGCGGTGTACAGGAATAGATAGAATTTTATCTTCATCCTCCTTTTCATAAATATGGTGACTACTGGTAATTTTTTTGAGTATCCAACCTTTTTTTTCGACAATTTTACAGAGTTTTTTCCCTGATATTGATTTCATACAGCAATTTCAATCACTTCTGACCTAGATTCAGGTTGTTTGCTTTCATTGGCAACTTCTAACCAGCCTTGTATGGCATCTTGGAGGTTATCGACAACTTCGTCCATACTATCTCCTTCTGTTATACAACCGGGCAGAGCGGGAACTTCAGCCCAGTAACCGCCTTCTTCGGCTGGATGAATAATAGCTTTGATTTTCATCAGGTTCAGAATTTTTGAAAACTTATCTCTTATTTTAATATGAATATGGAAGTTGGGTTTCCTTGCGTCAACCCAACCTACAGGCGATGCGATCACACTAGCTTGCTGGTGCTGGTGGCGGATAGAAAGCTTGGGAAGACATTCCAAAGACTAACGGGGTTGCGGTCGGGTCGCTGAAGGAGTCAAATGTAATGATCTTGGTGTCATTTGGTCCGTCTTGGACAAACTTCTCTTCACCACCCGCCAGCGAGAAATTTAGTCCAAAAATCGAGACGCTTGCCGAGGCATTGTAGTAACTCTTCACCGTTTCAGTGTATGTCTCTGTGCTGATAGTAAGTGTCACCTTTGGCTTGTAAATCACAAATACTGATACCGGCACCATGTGCAATGTGCCTTCTTCACCGAAGAAGTCTTTCATTGTAAATCGGCTACCTTGAGGAAACTCGACCTTTGATGCCATTAGCCAGTCTGCATTGTACCACTTCCCCCGACTGATCAGGAAATTGTTTGCACCGATAGCCTGCACCTGTAGCTTATATTTTGTATCTTGAATCACGCGCTTCCAGTCAATCGTCACCGACGATGAAATTGAACAACAGTTTTGCTTCACACTCGACTGGATTGACTCCTGCCACTCCCCAGTTTCTAGGGTTTCCTGGTCGATGGTAATATCAAGCTCATACGCTCCCTCTGACTTGGATGTCCATTTGGTCAATATAGTGGAAAGATCCTCAATGGTGGTCAACAATTCCGTCTGGGTTACTCCACCAATGGTGAAGCTTTCCATATTGGCAGGTTCAGTTACAGCTTGTTGTGCACTACCAAGATCCGTATCAACGGCTTTCACAAAGTCGGCGATTGTTTTCTTGACGTTGTTTTGTTGTTCCTGGTTATTTTGAATTTGTGCATTCCAACTAGGACCCTCCGTCCCCTCAGTGGTAAGCCATTGAAAATAGGTAGTATTTCCAGCAATCTCTGGGTATCGGTTTTTCCACTGAATGAAGGCATCCATTGCCTGGCCAGCCAGCGTGGCGTAGTCACTCTCCAGGGCAGAAAGATTAGTTTGATATCCCTGATATTGCGGGTTTGTCTGAAAACCGGTAGGGGCAATGGAACTAATATAGGTAGAATATGAACGTGCCACCAGACTCGTTGTTTCTCGATAAGGCGTTGCTGAATCAAGGTATGAATAACAACCTTGCACCCATCCAAAAGTTAGTTTGGGTCTAGGTTTTAAAAATCCCACAAGAGAAGATTCATATCTCAAATCAGCAACGCCCTCGATAAAAGCCGTCTAAATCACCAGGGACGATATTTGCGCGTGTCCAAGCGGGATAGTCTGTTCCTGATGTCCAATCGGCCTGCAAAGGCTGTCCAGCAAACTGGAAATACGTTTTCCCACGCTCCTGCGGAGCAGACGCATTCTGCAACGCACGATATTCCTTTATCAAAGCCATTGCTAGATAATCCCATTGGCTTTTGTCACCGAATGCCATAATAAAACTCCTTGAGAAAAATGTCTTGTCTTTGGTTTGGGTTTAAAAGTGATTGGTTCAATCACCTTTGATACCAGTGCGATCTGTAGCTTGGGTCAAGCAACAGCCCCACCCGGGAGCATCTCATTTATGCAAGTGAGTAATTATACTTATCCATAAAACTGGTTTCTAGCAAGGCTTTCAAAATAGCTTGACATAAAAACCTGATTTAGGGGTTACAAAGGTGAGAGGCTCCCCCCCACCCAACACCAAAGGCGACTTGTGAACAACTACTATACACATTACCCCCCCGCAATTGTATCCTACGCTACAATTTAATAAATCTTTACATTCTTCTCCCTAACTAGGGTTAGCTGAATAAATCTTAAAACCTTGTTGGGTAAGACTTTTAGACCTTTTGTCAATCAAAAAGTACCGGATATGGGAGTGATCGGGGGAAAATTCAGGTACTTTTTCTCTGAAAATTAGGTAATTGGCCACCTCAA
>NZ_JADBUN010000064.1:0-64244 GCF_020245625.1 Microcystis sp. M049S2
ATAATTAAATTAAAAATGGATTTTAGGTTCGATCCCCCCTGCCCCCCTTGATAAGGGGGGTGCCGATCCCCCCTTAGTCCCCCCTTTAATCCCCCCTTAATAAGGGGGGCATCTGACAACTTTTAACGCCTACCTACTTAAATTGCTTGTTGAGATGAGGCACTCTTGCACTCTGGCAACAGTAAAGGGATTGAGGGAGATTCAGCTAATCTAAGAATAAGCGGTTTAAATACGTCTTAGCTGATTGAATTTTGGCAGCATCAAACAGAGGTAACTTAAATGTCCGAAAAACAAAAACGACAGGTTCAGAAAAACGACGGCTATCAAGCTAAAATTGATAAACCCCCCGGTAAACCGCCCCAGGGTGGTTCTAATGTTAAACCGCCACCAAATCAGGACAAGTAGAAAAAATAAAATCTTGGGTGGCTATTCCCCCTTTTACCTGTTCCCTGTTCTAACTGATAACTGATAACTGATAACTGATAACTGAATATGGCTTATTCTCGCATTAAAAAACTAGCAAATTATCTACGCCCCCATTGGCAAATAGTAACTTGGGGGGTAGTTGCTTTGCTTGTTGTTAATCTTTTGGGTGTTTATATACCGCTTTTAATCCGGGATAGCATCGATGATTTAAGTAAATCCTTTGACTTCCAAAAAATCATTTACTATGTGATCATCATTGTCGCTTTAGCCTCGATTATGTGGTTTATCCGCATGATTTCCAGAGTGCTATTATTCGGTATCGGTCGTCAGGTAGAGTTCGATCTTAAACAAAAAATCTTTCAGCATTTATTAACCCTTGAACCCGCCTATTTTTCTCGACAAACTTCAGGAGATTTAATCAACCGTGCCACTAGCGATGTGGATAATATCCGTCGTCTGGTGGGTTTTGCTTTGCTCAGTTTGGCTAATACTTTTTTTGCCTATGGGTTAACTTTACCCGTGATGTTAGCGATTCATATTCCCCTTTCAGTCGCCGCCATTTCTGTCTATCCTTTGATGTTAATTGCTGTGCAGTTATTTAGTGGTCGTCTCCAGCGGCAACAGCAAAAAGTACAAGAAAAACTCTCGCATCTGAGCGATTTAATTCAAGAGGATATGAGTGGTATAACTCTGATTAAAATTTATGCCCAAGAAGGTAACGAGCGCCTAGCATTTAAGCAAAGAAATCGTGAATTACTACAGGCTAATTTAGATTTAGTCCAGACTCGTAATTTTCTTTTTCCCCTGATTGAAGCTTTAGCCTATGTAAGTTTATTGGCCTTGCTTGCCCTGGGTACTAGACAAATTATAGCGGGTAATATCACCATTGGGGACTTTATTGCTCTGTTAATTTTGGCGGAAAGATTAGTTTTTCCTACTGCTTTATTAGGTTTTACTATTACTGCCTACCAACAGGGAGAAGTGAGTATTGATCGCCTAGAAACTATCCTGTTAGCCGAGGCTAAAATTAAAGACAATGCCGATTGTGTTCACTTAAAAAATATTCAAGGAAAAATCACCGCCAAAGCCTTGACTTTTTTCTATCCTGATGCTAAGGAACCCGCCTTAAAATCTCTTTCTTTTACCATTAATCCGGGGGAAACAGTAGCGGTTGTCGGTGCGATCAGGTCGGGAAAATCTACCCTTGCTAACGCTATTCCCCGTCTATTGAATATTGCCGAGGGACAGTTATTTATTGATAATCAAGATGTGACTCAAATTGCTCTTGAAGATCTGCGAAAAGCGATCGCTTATGTTCCCCAAGAAAGTTTTTTATTTAGTACCACCATTGAAGATAATATCCGTTATGGCGATCCGCTGCTGAATTTTTCGGCAGTGAAATCGGCGGCCAAACAAGCGAGAATTGAGGAAGAAATCGAGAATTTTCCGCAAAAATACGGAACTTTAGTGGGAGAACGTGGGATTACTCTTTCCGGGGGTCAACGTCAACGGGCCTCTTTAGCACGTGCTTTAGCCATCCAAGCACCGATTTTAATCCTTGATGATGCCCTATCTAGCGTCGATAATCAAACGGCCACGGCTATTTTGGAAAATCTCGCCCAAGAAAGCCAAAAAACCGTGATTTTTATCTCCCATCAATTATTGGCCGCTGCCACTGCTGATCGCATTTTTGTCATGGATCGCGGAGAAATTGTCCAGATGGGAACCCACGAGGAGTTAATCGCAATCCCCGGAGTCTATCAAAATCTCTGGCAACAGCAGCAGTTAGAGTCTAAGGTTTTAGATTAACCGATAAAATAGGGAATCTGCTAGTTATTACCGGTGAAGTTGTGGACTATCTCAATTATTCCTTAAGACTGTTTAAATGCAGCACAGCAGTTATCTTTTAGCGACAATGAACAAGGATCAACTTTTAACCGAACCTTTTTTACAATTACCCACCGAAACATCAATACAAGTGATTTGGTTTACGGAATTTTTTGGCACTGGTCATCAGGTGCGCTACGGGGAAAAACTAGAGAAAATGGCCCCCGCTCGCACTAGCAAATTAACTAGAGTTAGAGAAGATGCTCAATCGAGAACCGTTGAAGCTTATCAATCTTTAACCGATCGAGAAATCTGGCGACATCAGGCCGAAATTACTGATTTAAATCCAGGGGAAAGGATTCCCTATCAAGTCACCAGTTTTCAGGAAAATACAGCGATTAGAAGTGATATTTATACCCTTACCCCAAGACCCAAAAAAGGAACTAATCTCAAAATTCTGCTCACTTCCGATCATCAATTAATGCCCATGACTGCCGCTAATTTACAAAAAGTTAGCGAAACTATTGGACAGGTAGATGCAGTTTTTTTAGCGGGAGATTTAGTTAATATACCCGATCGAGCTTCCGAATGGTTTGATGATAGTCGCGGTGGGGCATTTTTTCCCTGTTTACAAGGTCGTGCTAATTATACTCTGACCAAGAATGGTATTCAGACTATTTATAAAGGGGGAGAAATTATTCAAAATGCCCCCTTATTTCCTGCGATTGGTAATCATGAAGTTATGGGCAGATTTTCTAATTCCAGAGGTTTAAATGAACAGTTTGAAGATGCTATTCCTGAATTTATTGCTAAAAACCTAGCGGAGGATACAGCAGCAATTAATAAAAAATGGTTAAAAAATCATGCTTTTAACACAGACACCTACGAAGAAATTTTTTCTTTGCCTCAAAATAAATATTATTCTCTGACCTTTGGCGATATTCGTTTAGTGGTTTTATATGTTACTAATATCTGGAGAAATACCAATTTAGAACCCAATGCAAGGGGAAGATATTACGAAAATCAAAGAGACTTAGATAGACCAGATCGCTGGGGTTATGGTCAGCATATTTTTGAGCCAATTGCCCAGGGTAGTCCTCAATATCAATGGTTAGAAAAAGAGTTAAATAGTCGAGAATTTCAAGAGGCTAAATATAAAGTAGTTATGTTTCATCATCCTCCCCATACCCTAGGGGTCAATATCGTTCCACCCTACACCGATCCCGTGCCGACAATTCAACGGGATACCACGGGAACAGTTACATCGGTACGTTATGATTATCCTCAAGAAAATGATTATATTATTCGTGATCTGATTCCTTTATTAGAATCAGCTAAGGTTAATTTGGTTTTTTATGGTCATTCTCATTTATGGAATCGTTTTCTTAGTCCTAAGGGTATGAATTTTCTTGAATCTTCTAACGTTGGTAATAGTTATGGTGCTTATTTAGGTGATAAAAAACGTCCTGTACCTCTCGATAGAAATTATGCAGCTATCGGTAATCCCAATGGATTACCAGCAATTATCCCGAATATTGCTCCTCTAGTGGATTGGGTTAATCAACCTTTATCCTATATTGCTAGTAATGATCTGACGGTTTTTAGCATTTTAGATACAGAAAAAGGAACCGTGAGCAGTTATCGTTTTGATACTCGTTATCCTGACTCCGAGGTAATTAAATTTGATGAATTTGACCTTTTAAGAGAGAAAAAAACGGAATCAAGAGAACCTCCCTGTGCATAGCTTTCGGACTTTGTTGGAAGACCTGGGGACAATTTGCTTGAATACAGTAGAATGTGCGATTAGAGAGAAAAGTTATCGTTTTTCTAAGATAACTCGACCGACTGAACTGCAACAACAGGCGTTAGATTTATTGGGAGTTTCCCTGATTTGTACCCAGTAACGGGCTGGCGTAAATGCTCTTAATCCCTTCTACAGCACAGGTTATGGCCTTTTGTCAACGGGGAAGTCCAGATATAAGACAGTAATTCCTCGTAAACGTCATCGGGCAGTAGGTAAAGAAACTGGTCAAACTAATCCTATTGAAAGATTAAATAATAGCTTTCGACAAAGGATTTCTCGGCTGGTGAGAGAGAGTCTATCTTTCTCTAAAAAAATGGAGAATCATGTTGGGGAACCCTTTGGTATTTTATCCATGACTACAATGCACAGCAAAGCAAAGGATTAAGCCACCATCACTACTACCGAATCACCACCCCTTCTCCAATATCAGGTCAATCAGAACCTAGCCGACGGGGACGATTTCATTAACTATTGTTGTAGTGGCGATCGCATAGTTGAATTTTGAGTTTCTAAAAGAGCGACTAAAGTTTCTAAGGTTTCATCGGGATTTGTTCCCTTGGATAGAGTAATTAAAATACCGTCTCTTTCAGGAGTTCCTTTGACGCACTCCCCGTTGACTTGATCGGTAAAGCAAATAACGGAATTGCCATCAATTTTCCCCGTAGTTAAATAATTGAATTTACTATATTTGCTGTAGGCCGCTAATCGCTTACTTACCAAGTCACAGCGTTTTTGTGGATCATAACCAATCTCTTTAAATTCTTCAGACTGCCAAAGAATGACAGGAAGTTTCTTCTGTTGGTTGAGTTCAATTACTGTTGTGGGTTGATTGTTTTCTTGAATACAGAGAAAGTTAGCTTTCTGCAAATTTTTGGGAAGTTGTTGAGCGCGCGTTGGTTCGGTTATTGGTGTCTTGATCGGGGTTGGTTCTAGGGTAACTACTGGTTTGGGAGTCGGTTCTACTACCCGGGCAGGTGTGGAAGTTGGCCGTCTGGGAATAGTGCTGGAAGTAACGAGGGTAACAATTGGTTTTGACTGGGGTTTGACAACAGTTTTTTGAACGATAGTTGTCGAAACGACGGGTTTAATTCTAGGTTCTTTCACACTAGACCGACCAGTCTCTCTTGCGATTCGTCTAGGACTAGAAGGAGTACCAGTCGTTGTTGTAGTTTTTCTAGTAATAGTTTGTTGAGCATCAGGAGATTTGACGGGTTTTTGACCGCCACCAGCAGACGTGGTATTTTTGGCGATGACCACTCCAGTAGTATCTTCATTATTTTTAGCGATCACAACTCCAGTATCTTCTGATTTATTGCCCTCGATCACGCTCCCACTAGCCTCTGACCGATTTTTCTCGATCACGATTCCATTAAATTCTGATTTATTTCTCTCGATAACATTTTCTGGTTGAGCAAATCCAGTCTGAAAATAGATTAACTCTTGTAATACGGTAAAACCTGCCGCTAATAAAAAACAAGATTTATTCATGATTACTTATTCCTCACTTCAAGTATTTAATTAACATTCGAAAATTTTTATCACTGAATCCGCTATATTTTTCCTACAAGATACACAAACAGTATCAACCTAAGCAAATAAAAACTAGATTTTTTTTGATTTATTTGCTCAAATGCCAAACTCAGGACAGATAAAAGTGGCTAAAGCAGTTTAGATACTCTTGAACCCTTAAAGTTTAGTAATATAGTCTTTCTCATTTTTTAGGCTACTGACTATTGTACTCAGACCCGTCTAGGGACAATTTTGTGCCTCGTAATCAAGAAAATTGCTATATCAAGGTTCTCATCTAGCCTACTGCCCCCTGGCATTCATTCACAAAGCGATGATGAACGTTGCCTTAACCATGATTATATCGCTTGCAACCAGGGGTTGAACGGTTTTACAGTCCACAGATATAAATCATTTGGAATCGATGCTCCCTACCATCTTCCCACTCTAACATCGCGGGTAAATGTCCTCTGGGTGGAGTTGGCGATTTGGTAAAAATTGGTTCTAAGCCAGCAATATATTTAGTTTTACTTTCCAGTTGTTCGTAACGCCATTCCACTTTTACTATATCTTGTCCAGGCAGTCTCCATTGGATTGTTTCATAAAACTTACTGGCATTTTTTCCCACTTCTTCAAAAATGTCTTTCTGAACTTTGAAACCCAGTTGTCCACCACTTTTGCTACTCCATAGAGTATCGATATCGACAACTTTTTTGCAGAAGACATCTTTATCTGAACTGAGTTTTTGTCGCCACTCTTCTAAAACAAAGCGCCCTTGCTGCTTGGATTGTGGTCCGACTATTGCTAATAATAATTGGAAGGTGGCCGCATCAGCCTTTCTCCAATCTTGACGGATCAGAGCATCTTCTAATTCCTTATAAAGTTTCGTTTCTTCAGATGCTGGGGTTCCCACGGAAGGAGTAACAGTCGGTGTAGTCATCCCTGGGGTTGGAGTAATGGTCGGTGTAGTCATCCCTGGGGTTGGAGTAACGGTGGGTGTGGTTGTCGTTCCCGTTGGAGGCGACTCGGCGGCCAACCTTGCTGGAGGTAGAATAATATCTTGAACGAAAAACCCCAAGTTGCTGACCAGTAACCCCATGAGGACAAATTGATAGTTATGTTTCATTATTATGAACTCCTATTTAATCGGCTATTAAGTTCTCTCAGAGAATAAATATTTATTCTCCAAAATTCAAAAATGTTTAGTTGTCTTAACTAACTTAGTATCCCTGATAAGGATTCTAGAATAAATAAAACAAAACTGTCAAGTATTTATGGTTGTTTTTGTGTAAAAAATTATTAACTGATTAGACTAAATTTACTCAGAATCGCAGTTTAGTAATTATCTCCTATAGCTTTAAGCTGTCGGCCGTCAGCATCCCGCACATCAGCCTGTTATTGCTATTCTCGGCTTGTTGCCATTGGCAATATCCTAACCTGAATTGCTAGGGATACAAACAATAGGAAACACAGCCCATAATTCTACATTCCTAAGCAATAGAAACGTTATTTTCTTAATTTTTCTTTTATAATTGTAATTGGGAAAATACGAGAATTTGCTCAAAGTCTCTAGGCTAATACCAAATTTCTAAATCCATGACAGACATCCACGCTCGAATGCTTGCCAAACCTTCATTCGTTGTGACGCGAATAAAGAAAAATGGTATAACTGACAAACAAAGACTATCAAGATTACTCCGAACAGGTAGAGTCTGTCTTTGTTAAATAAATTCATGAATTAAGCTGTACTGAATTTAAACTGCGTATGGGAAACTTTAGTACAAATGCTCAAGCCCAATCTCCCTGCTCCCTGCTCCCTTCTCACAGACAGTCTTAACGAGTAATTTAGATAGTCAACAGCTTACCTTACAGCCATGGTCTTAAGCATCAGCCAAAAACCAGCGAAAACATGGCTAAAGTTGACATCGAGCGCGTACATCAAATCGATGATCCTTGCCGTCGTTCCATTCTAGAATAGCGGGTAAATGGCCTCGAGGCGGATCGGTAAACAGTGGCTCTTTCCCTCGCAGATATGCAACCCTTTTAGTCTGCGGATCGTATTTCCATTCTACTGTAACCTCCCCCTGTGGGTTTCTCCATCGGATAGTCTTATAGAAGAGGTTCACATCTTTTTTGACCCGAGCGAAAAAAATATTATACTGAACCCTGAAGCCGAGGTTGCCGTCACTGGCTCGATGCCAAAGAGCGTCAATTTTTTTAAAATCATCACAGTCAAATTCTTGCCATTCTTCTAGGTTAAATCGTCCTTGCCGCTCCGATTCTGGTCCGGCGATTCTGAGCATGAGTTTATAGGTTAGTTCGTCAGCTTTTTTCCAATCTTTTTGTTCTAGAGATTTTTCCAGTTGCTGATAATAAAATTCTGGCGATTTTGCATAAAGAAACCAACTTCCAGCCATAGCGATCGCTCCTAGGGTCAAGAGTGCTCCCACTCCGATGGTCAGAAACCGCCGGGGGGGACGCGGTATAGGAACTGGGGGTCTTGCTACCTTGTTAGTAGCTCGCTCGGTCGTGGTAGCTGGAGCAGTGGGGACTAATTCATCGAGAGCCTGCATTGCTTCTGTTGCCGTTTTATAGCGATCTTTAAAGTGGTAACGCACCATCTTGGTGAGAATAGCCTCTAACCCCGCACCGATCCTAACCCTTTGTTGCCAGCTAATTTCCCCCGTTTCGGGATCGTCAGGCAAATTTTTGGGATCGATTCCAGTTAAAGCTTGAATTGCGATCGCACCTAACGCGTAAATATCGCTACTCGGGCGGGGTTTGCCGCGAGCTTGTTCTGTTGACATATATCCCGATGTTCCCGGGGAACCGTTGGAATTGAATGACTCAACATTATCCTCGGCAACCCCTGGAAACTTTTTAACCGCACCAAAATCCACTAAAACTAAATGATTGTCCTGCTGTCGCCGAATGAGGTTATCAGGTTTGATATCGAGGTGAATGACTTCTTGACCGTGGATAAATTGCAGGATCGTCAAAACTTCTCGCAATAGAGCGATTACCTCGGTTTCAGTCCAAAAATGATGGGGCGGAAGTTCCTCGGTCAAAGGATGACCAGTTACATATTCTCGAATTAGATAAAAAGCTCCATCTTCCTCAAAATAATCAATAAGTCCGGGTATTTGGTCATGTTCTCCTATTTTTTTGAGCGCATCTGCTTCTTGAGCGAAAAGACGCTGTGCTGTTGGCCCATCGATTGCGCTGTCTGTCGGTTTGATCAAGCGTTTGATCAAATAACGTCCGCCTTCGGGTCGCTCGATATTTTCGGCGATGTAGGTTTGGCGAAAGGGGCTTTCCTTAAGGGTTGTTATCCGTCGATAGGAGCGGTGTATTAAAGGAATGGATGCCTGAACTTCTAAGTTAACTTTCGTTTCCCTTAAACCAGACTGTTCGCTACTAACTCTCGTTTCCCTTAAACCAGACTGTTCGCTACTAACTCTCGTTTCCCTTAAACCAGACTGTTCACTACTAACTCTCGTTTCCCTTAAACCAGACTGTTCACTACTAACTCTCGTTTCCCTTAAACCAGACTGTTCACTACTAACTCTCGTTTCCCTTAAACCAGACTGTTCACTACTAACTCTCGTTTCTCGAATAATCGGAGTCGAAACTGTTGATGGATTCGTTTCTTCAGAAATAGGTGACTGGGAGGGACTGGTCAGCGCTGCGAGTGCCTGGATGATTTCCGTAGCACTTTGATAACGGTCTTTAAAATGATAACTAACCATTTTGTTGAGAATGGCCGCTAATCCGTCACTAACATTAGCGTAATCACGCCATAGCAGTTCTCCAGTTTTGTCGTCATCGAGTACCTGTAATTTTAACGGATCCATCCCAGTAGCGGCTTGGATAGCGATTATACCCAGAGCGTAGATATCGCTGTTGAAACGGGGTTTGCCTCGCACCTGCTCCGTGGGCATATAGCCTTCTGTTCCAATAGAAATTGTCAGGGGAGAGTGGGAGGTTTGCAAAGATGTACCTGGATTGCGAATTTTCTTAACTGCTCCAAAATCGATCAGTACCAAGCGATCATCTCGATCTCGTCGGATCAGGTTGTTGGGTTTGATATCTCGATGGATGACCTTGTAGCTGTGAACAAACTCTAAAATCGGCAACACATCTTGCAGAAAAGCGATAATTTTGCTTTCCGTCCAACGCACACCGGGAGGTAGTTCTTTATCGAGGGTATGACCTTCGATAAACTCTTGCACCAAGTAAAATTCTTGGTTTTCCTCAAAATAAGCTAATAATCTAGGTATTTGATCGTGTTCTCCTAAGACCTCCAAATTTTCCGCTTCTTCCTTAAACAATCGTCGAGCGGTGGGTAAAAAATCCGGATCGTTGCTGGCTGGTTTTAGGTATTTGACAGCACATTGAGGATGACCGGGACGATGCAGGTCTTCTACAATGTAGGTTTTGGCTAATCCCCCTTCTCCTAAAGCACGGAGAACCTTATAGTGTCCAGCCAGGAGTTGATTTAACTCTAACATCGCTCAATTCGTTTAACCCGTTGCTCTAATGATGGCACAGATTCCGGCTCGTAATGTATTTTTGACAACCAGCCTTCAGATAAGAGATCAAGAGATGATCGTTATTGTCCCATTCTGGTTTCTCTGACCGCCGCCTGACTACCAGACTGGTTGAAATAAGTCAAAATTACCCATTCTTGAGGATTTTTACCGATCTTGATCTGATCGCCATCCTTCAAGGGATAGTCATTAAGGGTGCCGACAGGCTCATCTTCAACCCACAGACCATTGCGACTGGGAACGGTCCCATCACCATCGTGAATCCGATAATCATCCCCTTGTTTGCGCAAGATGGCGTGATGTCGGGATATGACTTCCCAACCAGCAGGGACTTTAAAGTCTGACCAGTCCGGATCTCGTCCCAAGCGATGCTCCTCTTTACTGAGGGGAAAACGACGTAGTTGTCCCTGACATTCTAGTTCTATCCAGATCTGGTTTCCCGCTCCATTATCCATAGCTTGGGCTTGCTGGGAGTTCCCACCCATCTCCGGGATCGCTGGGGAACCACTGGGAGTCTTGCGGACTGGGGCTTTGGGGCGAAGCAAAAAGTAGGCGGCAAGTCCGGCGGCACCGGCAATTAAAGCTAGTAATAACTGATAAAATGGGTCGCTCAAAGGCTTCAAATATCGATCGCCCTCGATCTGGGCTATCTCTTTCAGGAGACGATTAACTTCCGAGTGATCATTATAGATTTCTTGGGCTTTTTTAAATTTTTCTCTTGCCCCCTCGATGTTGCCCTTCCAGTAAAGCTCTAGACCATCTAGATACAGTTGATCCGTCGGTCCGGATTCGTTCGTTGTACCAGCTTGTTTGATAGTTTCCTGAATGAGACTAGCGGGTATGGCGAAAACTATATTATTAGAGTTAGACTCGGGATCTTTGGGGGCTAACATCCCGATCACTTCACCTTTGCTATTAATCACCGGGCTGCCGGCAGTTCCTTCTCCCGCTTCAATACCATCCACTTGAAGGACAGGATTACCCTGTTGGCGGAGTTTATAGGGGTTAGAAATGCTGCCCTCATCGGCGGAGGCTTCGTAGAAGGATTCCTCGGTCAGGGCTTGATCAACCTGGAGCTTGAAATCGGCGTCAGTGGGAAATCCAAGGGTTATGACGGAATCTTGGGTTTGAACTTTCTTGGAATCTCCCAGCCGCAGGGTCGGTACATCATTAGCCGGTATCTTGATGAGAGTAACATCGGAGGATTCACTCGACTTTTTAATCGCGAATAAAGGGGGTTCAACCTTGGCATTTGGTAGAATAACTCTTGCTGGTACGTAGTAAATTCTGTCCTCCCATTCAACATTTTTAAGCTCTCGATCGGGTTTGCGAACACCGTTGTGTTCAAGTTTCTTGAGAATATTCCTTTTAATAGCCTCCTTGCAACTCTCTTCACTGCCTATACTGAGTTGAGGGGATGCACTGGTAACAATATAGCCATTAGAATTGATGAAAAAACCCGTTCCTCTAAAACTACTATCAATGGGGAACTTGATTGGTGGATCGTTTTTATTTCCACGGGGATACCACACCGCATCTGACCCACAAATGCCCAGAATCCGAACGACCGCAGGTTTGGTTTTCCAGACTAACTGTTGTTTTTGGTTGGGAGGAGTGACTTGTTGAACCGACGAGCAGGACTGAAATAGAGCTAAAGCGGGCGCAAGAATTAAGGCAGTTATAGTTAAATTACGTTTCATATCCAATCCCTCTTAATAATTTTTAAAGTCAATTGCATCGAAATGTAAAGATTCGCTCCGGGTGGATAAATTCCTGTGGAATAGATCCCCTACACGATAATTATATCAATGGCATCAAAGACGATTCCTGAAGATTTGCTTAATTATACGGATTGACATTTTTACCATTAACGTCTGGTTCTTCGGTTTGTGTTATGCAATGGACAGGGGTTATAAGGAATGGAACCTTTATTTAGAAAGACATTTGGCGATTTTTGTCAATTGCTTTTGATCTAGAGCGAACTAATCAATTAAGTCTCTTGCCAGATAAAGATTTAGTCAATTTATGTCCCCCTATCGAACCATACCAAGTAACGAAGAACCTAACGTTTTAACATCCAGACAAGCCAGAAGATGACACCGCTCATGCCACCGTAAAAAACCAGCAGCGTCTGAGAAAGGACGCTTCTTAACCAAGAATTGATCTGACTGGCTTCGCTGGATATATTCATAGAAAAATCGACTAATTCTGGGGGGGTTTGGCGAACTTCATCGTATTTTTTCCGAAAAAGTCGCTCTAATCTCAAAAAATAAGCATCAAGAAGCCAAAACATCACGATCGGATAGACCAGAACGATATAATATCCATTGTTGGTGGTAGTTAGAGTCAATAAAGCAGTCACAACAGTAATGCACCACCCCTTGAGGGTACTAGAATTACTGGCCATTCGATCGATAACATTTTGAATAAATTCCAAATGCTTCAGTTTAGCTTCCATTCTCACAACTCCTCAAGATTCTTAATTTTCAAAGATAAACAAAGATAAATTTAGATTAGCGCAATCTAGAGAATTTACCCGATATCTAGTTCTTGGCTATACTGGAGGGCATGACTCCCATCCCTTAATCATCACTCGTCTATGTCTAATGGTGCCGCTCAACCGCCAAAGGTTTTTATTAGTTATAGTTGGGACTCGGAAGCCCATCAAAACCGCGTGCTTGACCTAGCGAATCGTCTTCGCCGCGATGGTATTGACTGCAATATTGACCTATACGAGACATCGCCACAGGTGGGATGGCCTCGCTGGATGTCCCACCAAATTAACAAGGCTCAATTTGTTCTGGTTGTCTGTACCGAAACGTACCAGAAACGCTTTACAGGTCAGGAAGAACTGGGCAAAGGCAAGGGGGTTAATTGGGAAGGAACAATTATTAACCAATATCTCTACGATCAAATCGACAACAATAAATTTATTCCCGTTATATTTGCCCCTCAAGATGCTCCCTATATTCCCGTTGAACTTCGTCGGATAACTTTTCATGTTCTAGATGAGCAAGGATATGAAAGACTCTACCGTCAACTCACCGCTCAACCTCTCAATAAAAAACCTGAAATAGGCAGTATACGCCTGCTGCCTCCCCTTGAGGAAAAGCTGGTTCAGACAATTCCCATCGAAGGTCGACATAGGCAAGAAAATGCTGATTTAGCCTCGGATCGGCAGCGTCGGTTGAACGAGCTTTACAATGATGTACGGCGAAAATATTATAAAAGTAGGGATTGGTCGGCAGTTATTAACATCTTTGGGCAAATGCAGCCCGATTTTTTCGATCCCGATGGGTTGTATCGTCAAGCCAGGGAAGAACTCCGTAAGCAACAAAAAGACAAAGAGCAGCTGAGAAAACAACAAGAACAAAAAATCCAAGAAATTAAAAATCTTTATCAAATAGGCAATGATTATTTCCAAAATAACAAATGGTATGAAGCCCAACAGTGTTTCGGGGAGATTTTACACCGAGAACCAAACGGATATCGAGAGACCGTCAGACGGTTAGAACAAATACAACAAAAACAACAGGAGGCCAGATGGATAGCTTTGGCAGCAATAGTCTTCTGTTGGCTGATAACGATCCCCCTAGACAATCTATCGGGAGGGGGAACTCCTCTGACTGGTGCGATTGGCGGTGGTTCAAGCGGCGTCATAATCTGGTGGCTATCACAGCAGCGACAATCTACTGGGGAAAATCGGAGAGTTCAATTCTTGTTATTCTGTTTCGTCGGTCTGATCTTGGGGGGAATTTTAAAAGCCTTGCTACAAGCACTAACTCAAGATATGTCCCTATTCAACGGACTCGATCCGATCTTAACTGCTTGCGCGGGTGCGATGATCGCTATAGGTTTACTGTTCTGGCAATATCCCGTCCCAAAACAACACCTATAGCTTATCTTTCCTGCTAGAACAGGGTTTTTTCTGTTCTGACGCTATCGCCGCACAGTCTAAGCAATTAAGTGTTTCCGAAGTGCTGGGGGACTATATTTAAACCTTAGAAGAGCCGTCCTAAAAGGACGGGGAACCTTAAACCGAAATTTTCGGCAAATCCGATCGTGGCCGCCGAAGGGAATTTCATTATTCTCTGGCCGACTTTTAGCCATCAATACTGTCCACCACGCTCAGAAAATCGTTGTGGATTAGCTCGGCGATAAAATTCTCCGGGTCGGTGATAGGAACAGTAACGCCTTGGCTGGCTACCATCTGTGCAGCCATCCGAGTCATGAAATCCTGTCTTGTTTCCGTCATTCTACCCTGACATTGTTGTAATTTTTCCACCAATTCCAGTGGGGAATCGGCCACCAGTTTATCTCCCTCGCGGGTGACATAAATTGTCATCTTTCCTACCTCCTAAATGATTGGGAACAAGAATTCGACACTACTAAACCACTTCTTTTCTCGCTATCATTATTGCCAGTTAGTTAGCCCCAGTCTCGTCCGTCTTTCCCTGTTTCCATTATTTTTTCTGGCTTGTCGCCTGGTAATTATTATTATCGCCAAAATAAAAGGATAAATTTGTCAATCTTTGTAACGAAAAATCAAGAAAAACCGTTCTCACCGTATCGCCCTGAACCTTTGCGGAGAAATTTGTTACAATAAATACAAGGGGACTCCCTGCGCTGGCTTCCATCCCTAGTAAAAAATTGGCGGGGTGGGGAGCGGGGGTGAATAGTCACGATAGGGGAGGCATTTGTCAGAGTTTCCCGCTTCCTTTAGTTTTAGGGGGAAAAGCCATGAAATCTGGAATATTATTATCGCCCGATCGACCGCTGCCAGAATTTCTCCGGTCAGCTATCCAAGACCGCTTTCCGGGGAAAGTGATCGACGATCTCAGCATCCGCTACTATGAAAGCGTCGAGGATGTGGGGTGGGAGTATTTTAACGAGAGGGTGTTGCCAGCCTGTAGCGATGAGCCTGTTGTCCGCTATCTCGGCCCATTTATATCCTACGTCCGTCTAGGAGAAGCCTTGGTTTTGGATCGGCAAGATGGTCTTGTGGTTTACGACACCGATCGAGATGTTCCCTGCACGGAAACTGGACCCTTCTGGTTGGTGACTCCTAAATCGCGCTGAAAAACCAAACCCAAGTTAAGCAGCTGAATTGGGAAAACTTAATAGTTAGGGTTGGCTGAATAAATCTAAAAACCTTGTTGGGTAAGACTTTTAGACTTTTGGGAAATCGAAAAGTACCAGATATGGGAGTGATCGGGGGGAGAATTCAGGGACTTTTTCCCTGAAAATTGGGTAATTGACCCCCTCAAAATCGGTAAAACCCTACACCCCACACCCCACACCCCACACCCTGCCCCCACGAAAAACTTTTTGCCGCAAACCCTAGGTAAGACTCAACGGGTGGAGTCGGTAAGCGACAAAACCCGTCGCATTTTTATAAGGCTTGCGATCGCAGCCAAGCCACGGGTAAATAGAGCATTTTCTTGGCTAAAGGCACGAAGGCACGACGGGCGAAGACATCGTAATTATTTGCTTCAATTACGTCTAAAATGCCTTGATAAAGCAGTAAAGCCGCCCAAACCGGCCAACGGGAATCGGGATTAAGGGCGCGAATCCCCCTTTCGGCGGAATCGTAGTAATAACGGGCCCGCTCAATTTGGAAGCGCATTAACCCCTTCCAACGGTCATCATTAACCCCTTTGAGTAAATCATCTTCGCTGTAGTTAAAACGATCTAAATCCTCTAAAGGCAGATAAATCCGCCCACGATGGACATCTTCCCCCACATCCCGCAAAATATTGGTTAATTGATTGGCAATACCGAGATCGATCGCTTCTTCTTGGGGAATATAGACGCTTTGATTGCGTCGCCAAGGAGCCGAGCGATCGCCGTCTTCCAATCCTAACACCGCGCTGGACATTAACCCCACCGTTCCCGCCACCCGATAGCAGTACAGTTTTAGTTCATCAAAGGTTTGATAACGACTGCGATAGAGATCCATCTGTTGCCCGGCGATCATGTCCCGAAAGGGTTGGATATCCATGGGGAACTTTTCTAGAGTATCCACGAGAGCGACATCGGCATCCTCAAGGGCAACCCCAGAAAAGACGGTTTCTAGCTGTTTTTCCCATAAATCGAGGGTTTCAGGGGTAGTTAACCGGGCTTGGGGTCCATCGACCAGTTCATCGGTACGACGACACCAGACATAAATTGCCCAGATCGCTTGACGTTTTGCTTTCGGCATCAGGAGAGTACCGAGATAAAACGTTTTGGAATACTTCTCTGTAATCCGGCGACAGAGTTCGTAGGACTCCGCAAGGGAGACGAGGGGTTTGGTGGGGTGGGTCGGTTTTGGCAATTGGAGCATTCTGCTGGGGCGGAATGATTGACTTAGATTAACGGCGAACTGTGGCTAATGATATAGCATTGTCTCACTCAAGGCCATTTTCGTCATTAGTCCCTAGCCAGAGAATTAACGAGCGCTGGACACTGGTGTGGATTGGGTTTTATTCGGGTTTAGGGGTGCTGCGGGGTGATCTTTGCTGATCACTGCCGCCGCTAATTTCCCCGATAAAACCGCTCCTTCCATGCTTCCTAAATATTTTTGCATGGTATAGTCACCAGCGAGATAAAAATTCTCGATCGGAGTTTTCTGAGAAGGTCGATAACCTTGTCGGCCAGGGGTGGCTTTATAAACCGATCGAGGAGTTTTCACCAGATGGTATTTTAACAATTGACTGGGATTATCGCCAGTAAAATGTTGGGGAAAGAGTTTTTCTAGTTCTTTCATCGTGGCGGCGATAATTTCGTCATCGGATTTGCTAATCCAATCCTGAGCAGGAGCGAGAACTAATTCTAACATCGAGCGATCGGGGTTAGCGTATTCTTTACAGGTGTTGCTCATGTCAGCATAAACACTGAGTAAAGGGGAACGGGAGAATAATAAATGATCGATGTCGGTTAGTTTGCGATCAAACCAAAGGTGTAAATTAATGACGGGAACCCCTTCTAATCCTTCTAATTTTTGAAAGAATTTATCTTCTTGCCAAGGTTTAGGCAGTAAAACTTTTAAAGGATCTACAGGCATCGCAGATACATAAAGATCGGCTTCAAAAAGATAATCTTCCCCACCGTCTAAACCACGCATTAAGAAGGCTTTAACTGTGCCATCTCCATTTAACAGAATCTCTTTTAAGGGGGCGTTTAAGCGCACTTCGCCGCCTCTAGCGGTGATGTAATCGACTAAAGGTTGGCAGAGTCTTTCCGGGGGTGAACCGTCGAGAAAAGCCATTTTTGAGCCGTTTTTCTCCTGTAAAAAGCGGTTGAGGGCTGTTAGTAGAATCGTGGCGGAAATCTCGTTAGGATCGATAAAGTTTAGGGCTTTCGACATAGCGATAAACACTTCTTTTTCTATCCTAGGAGGGATGTTTTGTTTCTCTAGCCATTCTGACCAAGAATATTTATCCATCTCCTCGACGTAACTTTGTCCTTTAACAATGGCAGGGAGTAAACCGAGTCCAAATTTAATTTTTTCCTCCCAAGTTAACATATCATTATTGCGAAGAATGGCAACAATACCGTTAATTGGGGCGGGAATATCAGGGAAGTCAAACCGCGAATAAGTCCCCGGTTTTTCCGGCTGATTGAAGATCATCGAGTGTTCTTTCCACTGTAGGCGATCCTCTATGCCTAATTCCTTGAATAATTGCAGCATATTGGGATAAGCGCCAAAGAAGATATGTAAACCGGTTTCGTACCAGTCCCCATCGGCATCTTTCCAAGCGGCAATTTTTCCCCCTAATACATCGCGACGTTCCAGTACGATGGGCGTATGTCCCGCATCGACAAGGTATTTCGCACAAGATAATCCGGCTAGTCCCGCACCAGCGATCGCAACTCGCATCGTTTCCTATCTACTCTCTAATGTCTTGTCTTTATCACATTCGCTATTATACTTCACATTTCGTTACATTTTTTTTCAGATTGTCGAGAAGTCAGGAGACTCCGAGACAGGAGACAGGTGATAGGGTTATGGGGTTATAGGGTTATAGGGTTTTGGGGTGATAGGGTGATGAGATAGCTTCCCCATCTCCCCACTCCCCCCCCCGCAACGCGCACGAAGTGGTCTCCCCATTTCCCTACACCCCACTACCCCACTACCTCACTTCCCCACTTCCCCACTACCCCACTTCCCTCTCCCCAATGCTCCCTGATAACTGATATTGTGATATGTAATTAGCTTAATTCGCTTACCTTTTTAGTTCACGCGTACACCCTCTTCAATCGATCGCTATGACTTTTCCCACTACGTCACCTCAAGTCTCGGAAATAGAGAATAATCGTGCTTGGCATAATTTAACTGGGGAACAAACCCTCGAAATCCTGAGAACCAATGGGGAAACCGGCTTAATTGAGGACGAAATTGTTAAAAGAAAAGATATTTTCGGTTTAAATGAACTAAAAGAAACGGGGGGACGTAGCCCGTTAATGATTCTCTGGGAACAGTTTACTAACATTATGTTAGTGATGCTGATTGCCGTGGCGGTGGTTTCGGCGGTTTTGGATCTGAAAAAAGGGGAATTTCCCAAAGATGCGATCGCTATTTTTACAATTGTTATTTTAAACGGTATTTTAGGATATTTACAGGAAAGTCGGGCAGAAAAGGCTTTAGCCGCCCTTAAGCAGTTATCCTCGCCGAAAGTCCGGGTTATTCGTAATGGTAGCACCTTTGAAGTGGCGGCCAAGGAACTTGTCCCCGGGGATATCATGTTGCTGGAAGCGGGGGTACAAATTGCCGCCGATGGCAGATTATTAGAGGCACAAAACCTGCAAATCCGGGAAGCTGCCTTAACGGGTGAAGCGGAATCGGTGAATAAACAAGCACAGAAGGTTTTACCGGAGGATGCCTCTTTGGGCGATCGCATTAACCTCGTCTATCAGGGTACAGAAGTAGTACAGGGGCGGGGGAAAGTGGCGATTACCAAGACGGGAATGGATACGGAAATCGGTAAAATTGCCGCCATGTTGCAAGGAGTAGAAAGTGAACCAACTCCCCTACAGCAGCGAATGTCGCAGTTAGGTAACGTTTTAGTGAGTAGTTCCCTAGCTTTAGTGGCTCTAGTCGTGCTTGGGGGCGTAATTCGCTTTGGTTGGCAGTTTTTTGAATCATTCCTCGAAACTTCCCTCAGTATGGCTGTGGCCGTTGTTCCCGAAGGTTTACCGGCAGTGGTAACGGTGACATTGGCAATTGGAACCCAAAGAATGGTGAGAAGACAAGCTTTAATCCGTAAATTGCCGGCAGTGGAAACTTTAGGCTCTGTAACGACGATTTGCTCCGATAAAACCGGAACTTTAACTCAAAATAAAATGGTGGTGCAGAAAGTTAATACTTCCGAGCAGACAATTACTGTCACGGGGGAAGGTTACGCGCCTATCGGTGAGTTTAATGGTGTTAGTGAAAGTGATCCCGAACTACAGGCAATTTTAACGGCTTGTGTGCTGTGTAATGATGCACTTTTGCAAAATAAAGCGCAAGAATGGTTAATTTTAGGCGATCCCACCGAAGGAGCTTTACTGACGTTAGCGGGTAAAGGAGGACTATATCGGGAAGCATTAGCACCCACAAGCCCTCGTTTAGGCGAATTTCCCTTTTCTTCCGAAAGAAAGAGAATGTCAGTAATCTGTGAGAATGCCCAGTTAGGTTTGGGGGATTCTGCCTATTTAATGTTTACCAAAGGCTCACCAGAATTAATTCTCGAACGTTGTTCTCTGATCCAAGTTGGGGCGGAAAGTCAACCCTTAACAGCTGAACAAAGAAGCCGTATTTTGGCACAAAATGACGAAATGGCGGGTAATGGCCTACGAGTCTTAGGTTTTTCCTATAAACCGATGACAGAAGTGCCAGAAGCGGAAAGAGAAGATAGTGAGGAACAATCCTTGGTTTGGTTGGGATTGGTGGGAATGCTCGATGCACCCCGCAAAGAAGTTAAAGAAGCGGTTGCTCTCTGTCGTCAAGCGGGAATTCGTCCGATTATGATTACCGGAGATCACCAATTAACGGCCAAGGCGATCGCCAGTGAATTGGGCATTGCCGCCCCCGGAGAGCGAGTGATCACGGGTAAAGAATTAGAAAAAATGTCTCAGAATGACCTAGAGGGAGAGGTAGATGGTGTTAGCGTCTATGCTCGCGTTTCTCCCGAACATAAGCTGAGAATCGTCCAAGCTTTGCAAAAACGGGGCAAATTTGTCGCCATGACGGGGGACGGGGTGAACGATGCTCCGGCACTAAAACAAGCGGATATCGGCATCGCCATGGGCATTACGGGAACCGATGTCAGCAAAGAAGCCAGTGATATGATTTTGCTGGATGATAATTTTGCCACCATCGTCGCTGCCACCGAAGAGGGGCGCGTGGTTTACAGTAACATTCGGCGCTTTATTAAATACATTCTCGGCAGTAATATTGGCGAGGTTTTAACGATTGCGGCGGCTCCTCTGCTCGGTTTAGGCGGTGTACCCCTTTCTCCCTTGCAAATCCTCTGGATGAACCTTGTCACCGACGGTTTACCGGCTCTGGCTCTGGCAATGGAACCCGCTGAACCTAATGTGATGAAACGTCCACCTTTTAGCCCCCGGGAAAGCATTTTCGCCCGCGGTTTGGGTTGGTATATGATTCGCATCGGTGTGGTGTTTGCGATTCTGACCATTATTATGATGGCTTGGGCTTACCAATATACTCAGGCAACCCCCGAAATCGGAGATCCTGGACGCTGGAAAACCATGGTATTTACTACCCTCTGTTTAGCACAAATGGGTCATGCTTTAGCGGTGCGTTCCCATACCCAGTTAGCTGTGCAAATGAATCCCTTCTCTAATCCTTACATTATTGCTGCCGTGGGCTTGACAACGATCCTACAATTGTTGTTAATTTATGCTCCTCCCCTACAAAGCTTCTTCGGCACTCAATGGATTAGTGGCACGGAATTATTAATCTGTTTTGGATTTAGTGCCTTAATGTTTGTTTGGATCGAGTTGGAGAAGTTATTTATTCGCTGGTTCATGACGAAAAAATAAATCAATGCCAACACCAATTATTCTGACTTTAACGGTTTTAGTCGTTGCTTTAGTCGCTTTCGTGGCGGAATGGCTACCGGTAGATTTAACCGCTTTATGTGTGGCGATTGTCCTGATTCTTTTGGGTTTAGTTACTCCTGAAGAAGGTATCGCCGGATTTAGTAATTCTGCCACGGTGACGGTGATGGCGATGTTTGTACTTAGTGCTGGAATTACCCGCACGGGAGTGATTCAAGTAATTCGCGATCGCTTGTTGGTTTGGGGGGGTAAAAATCCCCACCAACAGGTATTTGTACTAGGGGCATTGGTGGGGCCGATTAGTGCTTTTATTAATAACACGGCAGTGGTGGCGATCTTTTTACCCATCGTTGAAGAGTGGTGTAAAAAACAAAAAATTTCCCCTTCTAAGTTATTAATTCCCCTTTCCTACGCCACAGTTTTAGCGGGGATGATTACCGTGGTGGGAACTTCTACAAACATTCTCGCTAGTGGTATTTCTGCCAAGCTGGGTTATGGGGAATTTAGCTTATTTCAATTCACTGCTTTAGGAGTAGTAACTTTTTTAGCAGGTTTGATTTATTTAACAATTTTTGCCCCAAAATTACTACCCGATCGCAAATCTTCCACGGGGGAATTTTTAGACGATGATTATGGTTCTAAAGTATATCTGAGTGAGGTAATTATTAGCCCTCGTTCTAATCTTATCGGTCAAACTTTATCTCAAAGTGGACTACAAAGAAAGTTCGATTTTGATGTGTTGGAATTAATCAGAAATAAGGTACATTTATCCCAACCTTTAGCCGATAAAGTTCTCAATGCTGGCGATATTTTAATCGTTCACAGTAGTCGGGAAGAATTATTAAAGATTAAAGATGAACGGGGTTTAGAAATCTTTGCCGATGTCAAATTTCACCAAGGAGATATTGAATCGGTAATTACTACAGGTGAGGAAAAATTAGCCGAGGTTTTGATTCTCTCTAATTCCCGTTTAATTGGGACAACTTTAAAAGATTTGAAATTTCGTCAGCGTTATAACGCCACGGTTTTGGCGATTCGGCGTGGTTCGGAATTACTGCAAGGAAGATTAGGAAAAATTCCTTTAAAGTTTGGCGATTTGCTCTTAGTTCAGGGACCAAAACAGAGTTTTATTGGGTTACAAACCACGCGAGAATTATTAGTCTTAGAAGAGAAAGACATCGAATCCCTCCGAAAGGATAAGGGAATTATTGCTTTAATGATTACTTTGTTGGTGATTATTATTGCCGCTTTTGATATTCAACCAATTCTCGTCACCAGTTTAGTTGGGGTGGTTTTAATGGTAATTACTGGCTGTCTAAAACCGGGGGAAGTCTATGGTTCCATTCGTTGGGATATTATCTTTTTATTAGCGGGTTTAATTCCCCTGGGTACTGCCATGGATAACTCAGGAACGACTAAATGGTTAGCAGATAATTTAGTGGCTATCGGCGGACATCTTTCGGGGTTTTGGATCTTAGTTTTCTTCTATCTAATTACCTCATTTTTAACTGAAATCCTCTCCAATAATGCTGCCGTGGTGTTAATGATTCCCGTCGCCGTGGAAGTGGCGAAAACTTTGGGTTTAAATCCTTTGGCTTTTATGTATGCTGTCACCTTTGCTGCTTCTAATAGTTATCTAACACCGATTGGCTATCAAACTAATACTATGGTTTATGCCCCCGGGGGCTATAAATTCCTCGATTTTACCCGTTTGGGTGCGCCCCTAAATTTAATTTTGACGATTTTAACCCCTAGTTTAATTGTCTTGTTTTATGGCTTGAAATAAACAAAGAGATCGAAGATTCTTCGATCTCTAAAAAGAATTTGATCAGTAGTCAAAACTATTTCGATTCAGCGAAGCGTTTACGCAGGGATTCGGTGCGCTTTTTCGCCACGGTATTATTAGGATCAAATTTGAGAGTTTCTTCGTAGGTTTCGAGAGCTTTTTTTGCCATTTGTTTCTTTTCGTAAACATTGCCAAGATTATTAAGAGCGATCGAGTATTGAGGATAAAGTTTAATTGCCTCTTTGTAGTTACGAATCGCTAATTCTAATTGTTCTTGGGCAAAATAGGAAAAACCGATCGCATTATAGATTAGGGCTTGATTTTCTGGTTCGATACTTTCTTCCTCAGAGATTTTTAAAGCCTTTTGTAGTAAACTCAAAGCTTGAACATAGAGTTTTTTATCGAGATACAGACTCCCTAATTCATAGTATTCTTTAGCTGTACCTTTTTCTTTTTGCAATTTCTTTTGTAGCTTGTTAAAGGTTCCTTCTACTCGACGGGTTTTAAAGATTTGCACGATGACAAAAATTCCTAAACCAATCACGAAAATTAGCAATCCAGAAACGTAAATAAGCGGCAGGGTATCTTCCATAATTAGCGATCGAGCAATTAATATTTTTATACTTATTCCCTCAGATTATAGCAGGATTTAGTCAGTTATCAGTTATCAGTTATCAGTTATCAGTTATCAGTGATCAGTTATCAGATGTGAGTTTTCCGTTCACTGTTCACTGTTCACAGCAAAAAACTCCCTTCTCCCCCCTCCCCACTTCCCCCTCCCCACACCCCACACCCCACACCCCACACCCCACACCCGACTTCCCTCTCCCCACACCCCACACCCCATCACCCTATCTTCCCATTTCCCGAATTCTCAGGGGTAAACCCCAATAGTTCACCCGTTCTGCTAACCAGCCGGTAGATTCTAGCCGATCGATCGCTTGGTTGACGCGTTCTCGGAGACTTTGGTACTGTAAACCTTTAGGGAGAACGACTCCCAGAGCGATCGCCCCTAACTCGATCGGTAATTGACGATAATTGGGTAATTGCTGCACCCAACCAGTTAAAAGGCTATTATCAGCCGCAAAAGCGTCTATTTCCCCGGTTTCCAGTAAATTTAAAGCTTCTTGATAGGAAGCAACCCCGCGCAGGATAGCGTTAGGCAAATTGGAACGCACAAGGGCGATTGTCGTCGATCCGTTAAGTACAGCGATTCTAGAGTTAGCTAAGTCTTCTAAACGCTGCAATTGTGGGTTTTTCGTCACAAAACCGCTGCTATCGAGGTAATAAAAGGGGCTAAAATCCACTAAGCGCTGACGTGCAGGAGTAATCGCCACACGAGCGATCGCCAAATCCACCCGATCATCAATAACCACCTGTAAACGTTCTTGATTACTAACGGGTTTGAGAATAATAGCACTGTCAGAACCGAGAATTTCTGCCGCTAGACGTTTAGCGATGTCGATTTCCAATCCTTGCAGATTGCCCTGAGAATCAAGGAAAGCGAGGGGAGGGAGATTATTTTTGACAGCGACAATTAATTTTCCCCGGCGTATAATTGTATCGAGATCGGCACTAAAACTTGGGGCTACACCCAAGAGCAAAAAACCAAGAATCAATAACAAATTTTTCATACTGTTTTACCTAAACTAACTCGATTCCTACCTTGATTTTTAGCGGCAAACATGGCATGATTAGCCCGCTCGATCACCGCTTCTAGATTATTATCTTGAGGGCTAAATGTTGCGAAACCGAGATCAAAGCAAAACTACTGCCAAAAAGAAAATCTAGTCTCAAAAATAAATGCAGGTAAAAATAATTGCCCAAATAGCCTAAAATAATTGATATAACCAACAGGGGCAATGATTTGTTACCCAATCTGGGCAGGTGCTTTAATGCCATGGCGAGCTAGTGGTGATAGAAAAAAAGTCATTCATTATAACCATTGTAAAGGTCAATCCGCCTCTAGTTTCTAGAAGTCTGCTTTTTTCGACTAGAATAAAAAAAGCCAGCCAGAATAGCCGCAATTAAAAAAATTTCTCCTCTTAGACTTGACGTGAAAGAGTCCCTCAACCCTACTTCTTTGGATCTGAAAACCATTTTTCCCTTTAAACTCGACGACTTCCAGCAATCGGCGATCGCTGCCCTCGCTGCCGGTAAATCAGTGGTTGTCTGCGCTCCCACCGGTTCCGGCAAAACCTTAATCGGAGAATACGCCATCTATCGCGCCCTCGAAAGGGGCAAACGGGTTTTCTACACCACTCCCCTGAAAGCTCTTTCTAACCAAAAATTCCGGGATTTTCAAGAAAAATTCGGTCGTACCCCCACCGATGGCGATGAGGATTCCCCGCTGCTCTTTGCGGAAGTGGGATTGATTACCGGCGATGTGGTGATTAATCCCTCCGCGTTAATTGTAGTCATGACTACAGAAATTTTTCGCAATATGCTCTACCAAACCCCCATCGGTGAGGTAGGCACTTCCCTAGAAAACGTGGAAACCCTAGTTCTCGATGAATGTCACTATATCAGCGATCGAGGTCGCGGCACCGTTTGGGAAGAATCAATTATCTACTGTCCCCCTAGTATCCAATTAGTCGCCCTCTCCGCCACCATCGGCAACCCGGGGGAACTCACCGACTGGATTAACTGGGTGCGGCAACTGCGCCAACCCAGCGACAATAAACAGACCTCCAGCTGCGAGCTAATTAACTCCGATTTTCGCCCCGTCCCCCTGCGCTTTTATTTCGCCAATAAAGAGGGATTATTCCCGCTGCTCGACCCAAAACAGAGCAAAGTTAACCCGAAACTACACTCAAAAGTCGGCCACGGCAAACCCCGACGCTTAAAACGAGAAGATTGTCCCACCATCGCCTCGATTGTCACCACGCTGCGGGACAAGGATATGCTCCCAGCCATTTACGTCATTTTCAGCCGTAAAGGTTGCGATCAGGCGATTCGAGAGCTAAAAAACCTCAATCTCGTTAATCCAGAAGAAGCTAGAGCCATTTACTACCGTTTACTCATTTTCTTCCTGGAAGATAATCCCAATCTGCAAGAACTCGCCCTTTCCTTCTTTGCCGTCGAAAATCCGCCTCTACACCAGAAATTACTGGCTTTTTTCGCTAATAACCCCCAGTCTAAAGATCAACTCCTCAGCCTCTTAACCGCCGACCCCGAGACGAAAAACCAACTGTTTGAATTCCTGGCTAGTGCTTCCCAATTGGTGCGCGCTGACCAAGTGGAACCCCTCACCCGGGGCTGTGGTGTTCACCATGCCGGGATTTTACCCCTCTGGAAAGAATTAGTCGAACAACTCTTTGAAGCTGGTTTAATTAAGGTGGTTTTTGCCACCGCTACCCTCTCGGCCGGGATTAATATGCCCGCTCGTACCACCGTTATCTCGGCCCTCTCCAAACGCACCGATGATGGCCACAGTATGCTGACTCCCTCAGAATTTGTCCAGATTGCCGGCCGGGCCGGTCGCCGGGGAATGGACGCGGTGGGCCATGTGGTGACAGTACAAACGCCCTTTGAAGGGGCAAAAGAAGCGGCTTTTCTGGCCACCGCTCAACCGGAACCCCTGCAAAGCTGTTTTGCGCCCAGTTACGGCATGGTCTTAAATCTCCTGCAAAAACACAGTCTAGAGGAGACCAAAGACCTCTTAGAGCGCAGTTTCGCCGAATATCTCGCTCGTTTGAAGTTAAGCCCCGAACGACAACAGATTACCGCCTTAACCACCGAATTAGCTAAGTTGGATATGGAATTAGCCGGGATCGAGCGGGAGCAGGTCTTTAGTTACGAAAAGCTACGGGAAAGACTGCGGGAAGAAGAAAGACTGTATAAAATCCTCGCTAGTCAGTCAGAAGCCCAGAAAAGACAGGAAATACATCTAAAATTGCCGAATATTCCCGTCGGAACCATCCTCCATCTCAAGGGCAAACATATTAAGGTTCCCGTCCCCGTCCCCGCTATCTTTGTCAATACCCTGCACGGAGCCGGTCAAGTGCGAACTCTTGTTTGTTTAGGCAGTGATAATCGCTGGTATTTAGCCGCCTATGCCGATATTAGCGAGATTGATCGAGGTTTTATCACTCCTGCGGCATTAGGCGAACTGATACCCCCTTCCCTAGAAGCTGTTTCCCTAGGGGGTTGGCGCAAGGGTGAGGAAAATACTCAGGCGATCGCCGATTTAATCCCCCAACAAGTGCAGGGCATCCCACCAGTGGCGGAACTGGCAACACAATCACAAAAAATTGAAATTGTCAATAGTCAAATTGCCGCTCATCCCCTGCAAAAACGCAAAAATCCGGGGCGATTGATGAAATTATACTACGATCGAGAGATTGCTCGCGATAAGTTACACAAGACCCAGATTAAATACCAAAAACAACAATCGCGTAAATCCTACTACTGGGAAGAATTTCTGAATCTAATCGAGATTTTGCGAGAATTCCAAGCTTTAGAGGGTTATTTGCCCACTCCCCTCGGAGAAGCGGCGGCCACTATTCGCGGGGAAAATGAACTCTGGTTAGGATTAGCGATGATGTCCGGAGATTTGGACAGATTGACGCCTAGCCAACTAGCCGCCGCCATCAGCGCTATGATTACGGAACCCCCTCGCCCCGATACTTGGTGCAATTACCCGCCTGTGCCAGAAGTTATCGATATTTTGCGACAAGGAGAGGGAAATTCCCCCGGTTTGCGAGAAGTTCGCCGTTTACTCTATCAAGCTCAATCTCGCTACGATATCACTATTCCTGTCTGGTTAGAAACCCAACTGATGGGGATTGCCTCCCGTTGGGCCCAGGGGACATCCTGGCCAGAATTGTGCGAAAATACCAGTCTCGATGAGGGAGATCTAGTGCGATTATTACGGCGCACCGTCGATGTTCTCTGGCAAATTCCCCAAATTCCCCGGGTTTCCCAAGTCCTTAAAGATAATGCCCGTCTCGCCGTCACAGCCATGAAGCGTTTTCCTTTGTAATATTGATCGCTATTCTAAACAATGGGAGATGGTAGGGAAAGTAACTGTTGGTGGATCTGCTCGATTAGGGCGAGGATTTGCTGATAATTGTGGTGCAATCCCTGATGATAGAGGTGATTTGCTCCTTGATTTAAATCCGCTAAAGCTGATTGATAATAACCCAATTGATGCCGCAGTAATCCCCTTCTAATATAAGCATCGGCATAAAAAGGATCAATGGCAATCGCTCGATTTAAATCGGCGATCGAGCGTTCGTATTCACCTAATTGGTGAGCGGTACAAGCTAGATTATAGTAGGCTGAGGCGTTGTTTTTATTTAACCGGAGAGCTTGATTAAAATCCGCTTTAGCTGAGGTAAAATTGTGGAGGGCTAAATGAGATAAACCTCGATCATTATAAATAGTGGCTAAAGTGTCGGGTTGCTGGTTAGTAATTTGACGCAAGGATTGATTAAAATCGGCTAGGGCAAGGGGATAATTTTTCCTAGCCGCCTGAACTAAACCTCGATTATAGTAGGCTTGATAATAGGTGGGTTTTAACCGGATAGTCTGGTTATAATCGGTCAGCGCCTGTGAATAATCTCCCAAACGATAAAAAGCTAAACCCCGATGGAAATAGGCTAGATAATTATCGGATTGCTGTTGTAAAGAGCGGGTGCAGTCTTGCCAAGCGTGGAGATAATCCTGTAAATAAATCTCAGTTAAACAGCGATTACTGTAGGCTAGGGCCAAGTTATTTTCCTGTTCGAGGGACTGATTGAAATCCTGCAAAGCTTGCTGATAATTACCCGCCTCTAGTTGTTCAATTCCCGATCGCAACCAGTAGGATAAATGTACTGATTGAGCCGCTTTTCCCAGCCGAGGCCATCCCCCCAGCACAAGCGAGCAGAGCAGTGCAACCATAACCAATCCACCGAGGCGAGGAAGAAAATTTTTCAAAACCGTTGACATAGGAGTATCTTTGTGCATATACTCCCAATTCTGAGGAAACTTTCTCGATCGATCAACAGACAGCCTGTCAAACTAAATCCGTTGAATATAGACTACATATTAGGACAGGCAAAAGGCAAGAGGCAAGAGGCAAGAGGCAAAAGGCAGACTTCGGCGTGAGCTTTTGTCGAACGCTTTGTTCTCCCCACACCCTACACCCCACACCCCACACCCTACACCCCACACCCCACACCCTACACCCAACACCCCACACCCTACACCCCACACCCCACACCCCACACCCCACACCCCACACCCCAAAGTCTAGGACTGGTCTATGTCTCTAGAGGCGAGGGCTGCGATAAGCTAATAAAGGAAAGATTGTCACCGAGCAATTATGGTGGCGTTACTCGCTAACGCAGTTGACACCCGATAAATGATACAGGAGTTATCTATGGAAACTATTTTTATCCCCCACCTCCTCAAATCTCCTGATCGACAAAGAGTGATCATCATCGATAATTTTATCCCCGGTCTAGAAACCTTGACACCGGTGCGGGGAACCTTGCTGGTTAGACATGGGGGGAATTTTTTGGAAGTATCGGTGAAAGCAGAAACCATCGTCACCTTAACCTGCGATCGCTGTTTACAACAATATAATCATCGTCTGCAATTAAACACTTCCGAATTAATCTGGCTAGACAAAAATAAAGACTACGATAGCTCCTATCCTCTAGAGCGAGAAATAGCCTACGAAGACCTCTCGGAAACCCTCGATCCTAACGGGGATTTTGACCCGCAAATGTGGTTATACGAGCAGTTATGTCTAACTTTGCCCCCCCGTCAACTCTGCGGAGCCAATTGTCAACCACCCGATTTTCTGCTTCCAGAAAAGACTGCCATCGATGGTCGTTGGGCCTCCCTAGAATCCTTGAAAAGTCAGTTATCTCAATCGCAAAATTGAGCTTTGATGCTGATTTTTTTTCGGGTTTCGATCCACGAGAAAAGCGATCGAAACCCGATTCTTTACCTGCCCCAAATCTTTTTCAGGACAGTTTCGGGAGTAATATCGGCGACTTTTCCCGTATTGGCTTCAATATATCGATGACGCTCTCCCCCACTCGGTAAAACTCTCTTAGACAACGAAGGAACCAGCAGAGAGAGGGTATAGGTTCCCACGGCCACGGCTAACTGTAAAGGGACACTTTCGGTAGCTAATAATAAATTAGCACCGGCGATCATAGCCGCCATTTTACCGATATCGCCCGTTCTGGACACTTTTAAGTTATTATCCATGGCTTTGAGGGCTAAAACCCAAGCTTCATCTAGTTCTCCCTGGATTGCGACAATTGGCAACTCCGGTTGTTGATGGCGAATGCCTTGGATAATTTCTAGCCAACTCTCTAGGGGATAAAGCGTTTCCAGTCCTTGGCTGATGCTCAGATCGCTACCGCCGGCGTAGAGGAGAATATAGCCGCTATCCTTGATATTGAGGCGTTGCTGCTCCATTTCGGCCCAATCGATATCATCGCGATTCAAGGTTATTTTTAAAGATGGACAGGGTGCGGCAATCTTTAAACCTTTGACCAGTGCGTGATAATTATCCGCTAGATAGCCTTCCGTTGGCTGGGGTACTTGTTGCGATAAGAACCAGCTGCCATTATTTTCATAGCCTATACGGTTGGGAACACCATTTAACCAGAGTAAAAGGTTGATAGCAGAACGATTGGTGAGACTAATGGCGATTTCGTACTCCCGGTCCCGAATTACTCCCAAAATATTTAAATAATCCGCTAATCCGTACTGATCTCGATAGTCAAATAAAAGCACTTCCCTAACCTGGGGACAGAGACGATAGGCAGCCTTTGCTCTAGGTTCGACCAAAACATCGATGCTGCTTTGGGGGTAAGTTTGCTGGAGGGTTTCTAGAGTGGGAAAAAACAGCAGTTGATTGCTAATTCCTCCCGGTACAAGGGTTAATATTCGCATTTTATCTGGATATACCTGAATCGGTCAGCTTAATTTTAGCAGTGTCCCTCGTTATTCACTAAATCTGGGCAGCGATGTTTTTTCTCAGCAGATTATCTTAACTATTACCCGAAGGATTAGATCCGTACATAGCATTTAAAACCAAAGCGGGGTCAACGTATTGATTGCCGTACATCAGTCCCCAGTGCAGGTGTGGTCCGGTGGTGCGTCCGGTCATTCCCACTCTAGCCATACGGGCCCCTGCCGGTATATCCTGACCGAGAGTAAGGACGATTCCTCCTTCCATGTCAATCAAAAAAGTACCGCGGCTATCGGATTGAACCGAACCCATGAGATGACAATAAATATGCGTCCATTGACCCGATTGCATCTTAATCATCGTCCCACAGCCTGTATGATCGGATAATTCGACGATTCTGCCAGTCCACCAATTGCGAATATAACTGCCCAAGGGTGCGGCCAGATCTAACCCGGCATGAAATTGTTGACTACCATCGATGGGAGAGAAACGATAACCGAAACCGGAGGTATAGGTTTGAAAGTTTTCCACGGGAAAGGAGGCCCCGACCCAAGCATTTTGAGCCATGAGGGTGGGATTAGCTTTAACGGGGTGTAAACGGTCAAATCCTAGGGAAATTAACGTGACAAGACAGCTAATCGCTAAAAAACGCAGGAATTTAACAGGCAGATACTTTAGCATGAGACTTACTCCAGACACCACAATTAAATATACCGCTAATTTTACCGGCGGCTTTTAACCGATATTTTAGTTAAGTTTTGAGTTATTATTGACCATTGGTTAGGGGTTGAGAACATTTCCCCTCAGGCTGCCAATTCCCCGACTCTCCCACTTACTTTTTATTTTTTACTGACTCGTACCATGTTAGACCTAAAGCAAATTAGAGAAAATCCAGAGGAAGTACAGAAACGCTTAGATAGTCGGGGAGGGAGTTATGATATTGCCCCTATTCTCCAGTTAAATCAACAACAGAAGGCTTTAGAGTTAGAACGCAGCAGTTTACAGGCCCGGGGGAACGAAATCGGTAAACTGGTGGGACAAAAAGTGAAAAGTGGCAGCGATGTCAACAGTCCCGAAATTTTGGCAATGAAAACAGAAGGAAACGAGATTAAAAGTAAACTAGCTCAATTAGAACCGCAGGAAAAAGAGATTAAAGCGGCCATTGACCAAAAAATCTTAGATTTACCCAATTTACCCAGTGAAACCACTCCCATTGGTAAGGATGAACGGGAAAATGTGGAAGTTAGACGCTGGGGAGAAGAATATAAACCCACCAACCCGAATATTTTGCCTCACTGGGAAATTGGGGAAAAATTGGGCATTTTAGACTTTGAACGGGCAGTAAAGATCGCCCAGAGTCGTTTTGTTAATCTTATCGCCCTCGGGGCAGCCCTAGAAAGAGCTTTAATTAATTTTATGCTCGATCGCCATATTGTCGCCGGTTATACAGAAGTTTTACCGCCAATTCTGATTAATAGTGACTCCCTGCGCGGGACGGGACAACTGCCAAAATTTGCGGAAGAAAGCTTTAAATGTCGAGATGATGAGCTTTGGTTAGCACCAACGGCAGAAGTACCCGTTACTAACCTTTATCGCGATGAAATCCTCTCATCGGAGCAATTACCGATCAAACACTGTGCCTATACCCCTTGTTTTCGTCGGGAAGCGGGCAGCTATGGCAAGGATACGAGGGGCTTGATCCGTTTGCATCAATTTAATAAGGTGGAAATGGTCAAAATCGTCCATCCTGACGCTTCTGCTCAGGAACATGAAAGTTTAGTCGCTAATGCGGAGGCAATCCTGCAAGCTTTACAGTTGCCCTATCGGGTGATTGAATTGTGTAGCGGTGACTTGGGTTTTTCGGCAGCCAAATGTTATGACTTAGAAGTGTGGCTACCTTCGGCTAATACCTATCGGGAAATTTCCAGTTGTTCTAATTTTAGAGACTTCCAAGCACGACGGGCAAATATTCGCTTTAAAGAAAAAGGGCAAAAAGGCACTAATTTTGTCCACACCCTCAACGGATCGGGATTAGCGATCGGTCGTACTATGGCCGCTGTCCTAGAAAATTATCAACAAGCAGACGGGACGGTAAAAGTGCCGGAAGTGCTGCAACCCTATCTAAAACGGGAAGTTATTTGTTAATTTTTGATAAAAATGCTTGACAAAATGTCTTTATAGTGGTTTTGAAAAAGTTGCTCTTAACCCCACTCTAGAATTGCCTGTTTTAAGGCTCCTTCTGGCAAATTGGCCGGATCAAAGGACCCGCCCGCTTCTATTCTCTCTAAAGCTTCAAAAAAAGCCCTCACACCACTGGCTGGTCCCGATGGGTGGTCCATAATTCCGGTTCCCGCATTGAGGATAACATTACGTCCGTAATCCCCAAGTACTTGGGGAACAATACCGGGACGAATACCGGCCGATGGAACTGGAAAAACGTTTCTATCGCGCAAAATATCGCGAATTTTGCCCTCCTCCTGGGGATCGAAGGGTAAACTACCGTAAGCGGCGGGATATAGCACCGCATCGGCTCCTGCGTGGGCCATCATCGTCCCCAAAACCACAGAATAGGCTAATCCCGTATCGCTACCGGCACACATCGCTCCAGCAAAGGCAGGATGGGCGAAAATGGGAACATCGATCGCTGGATCACTGGCTAAAGCTTCTAAAACGGAAAAACCGTAGGTAAGAACGTTTAATAACAGGGCATTGGCTCCATGTTTCACCAATAAACGGGCTTTTCTCTGCAATTCGTCCGCTTTTCCAGTGACATTGACAGCATAGAGAACATTTCTACCGGTTTGCTGCCGCACTTCCTCCAAAACTCGGCGACAACAATCTAGGCGCTCGTGGGTGGGAGCCACGGGAAGATCCGCCATGATTTCATCATCTTTAATCACGTCTAAGCCAGCAAAAGCCACTTCTCGCAGGATATCGGCGTGATCTTGCGCCGATAGTCCTAAAGCGGGTTTAAAAATTGCCATGACTAGAGGTCGATCATAAACCCCCAAACGTTGCCTAATTCCGGTGATTCCCAGCTTGGCTTTTGTGCCGTAGCTTTCGGGTAGGTACACCCCCACCACTTTTCCGGCTCCAGCCATGGAATATTTGCCGAAAATCATGGTTAAAAGACTGGCGATGTCATTTTCAACGTTTATCTGGGGAAAACGCACCCTAGCCACCTTATAACCGTCTGCTTCCTCCCTGATCCCCACCACTTCCCCTAGGTGTTGTTGCAGCTGCTCTTGACGATGACTGTGGCGATCGCTCCAAGTGCCAGCGGTTTGACCGATAGCGATCGTTTTTGCCTGTTTTTCGGCATTAATAGCGGGAGGAAAGCGATAATCGACAATTATAGTCATAAAAGGTAAAAAAAGGGAGTGGGAATTATAAATTATAAATTATGAATTGGGGAAGTGGGGAGGTGGGGAATTGGGGGAGGTGGGGAAGTGGGGAGGTGGGGAAGTGGGGAAGTGGGGAGGTGGGGAGGTGGGGGAGGTGGGGAATTGGGGAGGTGGGGAGGTGGGGAGGTGGGGAATTGGGGAAGTGGGGAGGTGGGGAGCCTTTTTTCAGTAAACAGTAATGGGTGAACTGATAACTGATAACTGATAACTGATAACTGATAATGGCTTCGATCGGTTTTCTCAGCTATTGACAAGGGTTCCCCTAAAAGCCTACAAGTATTTTGGATAGGTATGGCCATTGAGGAACCGACCAAAATATGAAAATAAAGACAAGATTACGGGAATGGGGCAAATTTTTCTTGAAAAGCGGTGCTAGTATTGCCTTGGCACTACTTTTAATCTTAAGTCTGTTCACCGCTAAAGGGACTGCTCCTGCTTTAGCTGTGCTTGCTCAGGGTGACGCGGTAACGGATCCCACTGCTATTTTACGCAATGCCTTACCCATAGATAATAAACCAATTCGTCAAGTGCAACAATCGATCGAAGATATTGCCAAACATCTGCGGGCCAAACGTTGGAGTCCGATTAAAAAAGATGTCAAGGATGCCAATTATGCCCTTTCTACCAAAAGCAAGGCTATCTTAGATAGTGTTCCCGAAGCAAGTAAAAGCCAAGGGGAGGAATTAATCGAAAAATTGAAAACGGGAGTGGCAGCCCTGGATACGGCCGTAGAAGCGAAGGATAAAGAGGCAGTTTGGTCAACCAGACGGGAATTGCTCAATAATATCACCGCTTTAGAAGAATTAATGGTGGTGGGTTTTCCCTTTAATGTTCCCCCGGAATACGCTAACTTGCCGCAATTGCGAGGACGTGCCACCGTAGAGATGCAGACCACCAAAGGAGATTTAACCATCGTTGTGGATGGTTACAGCGCTCCGATTAATGGGGGTAACTTTGTGGATTTAGTCCAACGGGGTTTTTATGACGGTTTACCCTTCATTCGCAGCGAAGATAATTTCGTTGTCCAAACCGGGGATCCCGTCGGTGCAGAAGAGGGATTTATTGACCCGAAAACTAAGCAATATCGCTCTATTCCCTTAGAAATTTTGATTAAAGGCGAAGAAGAGCCAGTTTATGGCAATACTCTCGAAGAATTAGGGATTTACTTACCCAGTCTCGCCTTGCCTTTTAACTCTTTCGGTGCCTTAGCCCTAGCGCGTCCGGATACTAATCCTAACGGAGGTTCCTCGCAATTCTTTTTCTTTAAATTCGATAATGAATTAACTCCTCCGGGGTTTAATCTCATGGATGGTCGTTATTCGGTTTTTGGCTATTTAGTCCAGGGAAAAGAGGTGTTAGAAGAACTTACCGATCAGGATAAGATTATCACTGCTAAAGTGGTTTATGGCTTAAATAATCTCGTCCAACCTAGCTAGGTTGGGGGTTTTTAACTGGGTTTTGTTAAGGCACAGAGATTAGTCAAGCTAGGGGAAGCAGCTCAGATTCTGAGTACTTCCCCCCATACTCCTAGGGTCGTTTCATTCTCTCATCGGAATAAATATCTGAAAATTTGTCAAAACGTCGTGCTTTGTAGATTGATTGATGAATCAACCTACTATGAATCAACCCTTGATAAGGGGGGTGCCTGACAACTTTTAACACCTACCTACTTTAAGATTATTAATTACGCAATCTATCGCCCTGATTATTATTGCTTTGATAGGGGCAAAAGTTATTTAATTAACATCAGTTTTATCTAAGTTCCCCTTTCCCTTAATCCTCATTCATATCCCCAATCAGCAACGCCTAGGGAGAGTTTGCCGATAGCCAAGGGCTAAGAGATGACAGAGTTGGTGATATAGTAACTAAAGATCACATTTAAATCTAACCTTGCCATAGATGCACAAGTCTCGAATCTGGCAAACCCAAAAATCTCCCGTCTCTAACATCAGTTTTAGCGATGAAATGAGGTAAGAATTTTGACCAAAATAATTAGCGATCGCATTGCCGTTTATCTGCTCATCGGTGGACTTCTGTTTAGAACAATCATCGCCCTGGGGCTTTATCCCGGGTACGATGAAGCCTATTATTATGTTTACAGCCATAATCTGGATTGGAGCTATTTCGATCATCCGCCAATAGTAGCGATTTCCACGGGTTTTGGGACTTGGATCACGGGATTAGTCAATCAATTTACCATTCGCTTCGGTACTCTCCTTCTCTATACTGGCAGCCTCTGCTTGCTGTATCTGACAGCTTTAAAATTGTTCAGTCTGCCAGTCGCCAGAATGACTTTAGCGATCGCCACTCTCATCCCCATCTATGGGATCGTCTTCGGGATTCTCTCGCAGCCAGATAGTCCTTTAATCTTTTTTTGGTCATTAACAGTCTATTTAGCTGCCCAAGAATTCTGGCCAATTCGGGGAAAAAACTATCATCCTAGCTATCGTCTCGCTTATATTGGACTTGCCGTAGGATTGGCGGTTTTAAGTAAATATCATGGCTTTATTTTGGGCTTTGGTTTAGTTTTATTTTGTCTGACCACTCCCCGCTATTGGCCTGTATTTAGATCCCCCTGGTTGGGATTAGGATTTATTCTTTTTTTGATAACTTTATTGCCGATTATCTACTGGAATATTAACCATGATTGGATTTCCTTTCGCTTTCATTTAGAAGACCGTTTTTCTGGAGAACCCAAAACCTTTAATATTCTCGGTATTCTCTCGGTTATTGGCATTAGTATCGCCACGATGTTTCCTCCTTTTGGTCTGCCAATGTGGTGGGTGACATTTAAAAGCTTTGCCGAACAAATTCCTAACTTTCTCTCGAAAAAAAGATTTTTTCATCGAGATGAAGAATCCCTCAAAAACTGGTTAATTCTTTCGGTTTCTCTGCCTTTAATCCTGGGAATGCTTTATGTGGGTGCTTCCCATTATCTCGCCCCTAGTTGGATTTTACCCGGGTTCTGGTCCTGCACGATTTTATTAGGAGAAAAGGCAGCTACTTGGCAGCAATCTTCTCGAATCTGGATAAAAAGATGGTTATGGGGATCGGGAATTTTTATCTTTACTGTTTTATCTATAGCAATGCTTCACGTTACTTTTGGCACTTTCCAAAAACCTAGTCAATACGCAATCTTTGGGGGAATTATTGCCCCAGAACAGGACCCTTCTCGGGAAATTGTCGATATCGATCAACTGCGTCAAGGCTTTGCTAATTCGCCCGAATTATTAGCACTCTTAAAAGATTCTAGCTTCGTTTTTACCCATAGTTTTTATGTGACAGCATGGCTAGATATGGCTCTCTATCCCCTAGTTCCTATTCCCGTCACCTGTTTTAACAACGATCAAAGGGGTTATCAAATTTGGGTTAATCCTCAAGAATGGATCGGTAAAAATGGTTTATTAATTACTACAAATAGTTCTCTAGAAAGACCGGAAATAATCGATCGCTACCGTCCCTATTTCCAAGATATAACTAAAGTAGCTGTCATTCCGATCAAGCGCGGTGGTGTCACCATCGAACAATTTCATGTTTACCAAGCTAAAGGACTAATTAAAACTTATCCTTAAAATAGATCAATTAGTTCATCAATACTCCTGATTTCTATCTTCTGAATTGTGTAAACTTTTTAACTTTTTACTTTTTACTTTTTACTTGATAAATATGTCCATTCATCGAGTGCGTATTGCTAGAGATAAAGGGGAATTTGTCCAGTCCTTAGTTAATTTTAATCAGGGAATTGGACCCTTTCAAACCTATGCTGATGTCATCGCTTTTGCGGCGGCTTTAGGGGTAAGATATCAAGAGAGGGTGACGATAGAAAATGTAGCGAAGGAACCCTCACCTATTAACCTGGAAATTTTTATTTCTCGTGGCTACGATACCCTAATCAAATTATTGGCAGTCAATGAATTGCAAGACACGAAAATTCTTTCTCCCCACGGGGTAGATTCGGAAGCTTTGCGAGTGACAATTTTCGAGGAATATGCCAACGCTGGTTTAGCAAGATTAGAACGAGAATTGCGCGGTGCGGTGGATTATACTGAAAGATTATTGTTAATTATCAGTCAAGAACGTTTTCGAGAAATTACTGCCACAACGGAATTCGATTTAGGCAGATTTTTGTAGTAGAAATCTTATCCCTAACTCTCCTGACTCCTAACCCCACCAATAAACTTTTTCAGCAGACTCTACTTAGGGTTTGCTGAATAAATCTAAAAACCTTGTTGGGTAAGACTTTTAGACTTTTTGTCAATCAAAAAGTACCGGGCATGGGAGTGATCAGGGGGAAAATTCCTGGACTTTTTCCCTGAAAATTAGGTAATTGGCCCCCTCAAAACCGGTAAAACCCCACACCCTGCCCCCAGGAAAAACTTTTTCAGCAGACCCTACTTATTACTGTAGTTTGGTATGGGCTTTTTTCTCATAGGTGCGTTCAAATTTTGTGCGGGTATAATTGGCGGCGATCGCTACTGCCAAAGCCAAAATTGCGAAAATAAGGGCAGTAACTTGATAGATAGACTGATTTGGGGATAAAATTGCCAGTAAAACTAATAATATCCCCATTAAAATCGCAATTTGTTTAGTTTTTACCATGTTTTCATGGGCATCGCTACAGGTGCGACAGTGGACAGTGTGACGAGAATAGCGATCAAGGGGTAAAGGATCGGATAAATCGATCGTCGTTGTCCGCTGGCTGGTGTAGCCTTGATAGTAGGGGAAAGAGTCCCCATAGCGATCGAACCATTGACGTAACTCAATCACCAAGGCATCGGAACTTTTTAAGGGTAAGTATAATTTTTGTAAACTATCTCTTGACTTTTCCACCATTTGCTGCTGACTTTGAATTAAAGGTAGATCATCTTCGAGGATGCGACTTTGACGCAGATGTTCCAACCAGCGCCAACGGTATTGACGGGAGTTAACGGCAAAATTTTGGTAACGTCGCATCAGTAAGCGAGAACGACCTTGACCCAGAGAAATCCCGTATAAAGCCAATCCAGCACACCAATCGGGATTAGGCAGAGAAAAACGATAATGAACGAGATTAGGGGCTATAAAATCCAGATATTTCCAGCTTTCTTGCGGATTGCGGCTATTGCGCCACTGACTGCGAATTCCCCGCGCCGAGATTTCGAGGATTTGGAAGGCTAACGGTTGAGCATTTTCCCGTTTTGCCCCGAATTCGCTGCGATCATGGCTAATATTAACATGGGCGGGATCGAGGAGATTTTCGAGTAAATAGCCCTGTTCATAGGGAAAATCGATGACATAATCGGTATGGACACAATTGGGGTCTTCTAGGTCTTTGATGATAGGAATATCGCTTTCTTTCGCTGTTTCCTCTTCTCCTAACCAAACCCAGAGGACTCCCTGACGTTCCATCACCCCATAGGATTTAACCTTGGCATTGCGGGGAATCGGGGTATTAACTGGCAGTTGGGGAATATGGGAACATTTTCCATCCGTCTCGAACTGCCAACCATGGTACAAACATTCTAAACGCCCAGCGATCATCTGTCCTGTGGAGAGTTTAGCCAAGCGATGGGGACAGCGATCAAGCAAACAGCCCCATTTTCCCTGCTGATCGCGAAATATTAGCAATGGTTGCCCATAAAGAGAGAAAGAGTAGGGATTTTTTTGCCAATCCTGCACGAATAACACAGGATACCAACAATTTTGGTAGTGAAAATAGTCATCCCTAGGCAGGGGTTGAGATTGATCGGCGCTTGTCATGGGGGTGAGAGAGAAAAAATATTGATCATGATCATAATATCGGTGCGGCCAATTGATCTCTGTCTTCCTACTATCTTTTAATCAATCCGAAAGGGACGAGCAGAGGGTGGACATTCCCGATAGGCGTTAATTGTAGCCAAAAAATCGATTGTAAAGTCTTTTATTGATTTCGTATAGTAGCCAAATAATTAAAAAACAGACAGAGATGAATAGCAAAGGTTTTTTAGTCAGTAAATTCTGCAAACTCCAGAATAGTTGCTGCGGTTGAGTGACTAGATCCCAACTATTCAGTCGGAGAAACCTTCCTAAATAGATACCGATCGCGCTTAAAAAATGGAGAGTTATTTCTAGGGGTAAAACTGCTGAATTTAGCTGGCTTTGCTGACAATAACTTTTTAAATTAAGTAAGGAGAGAACGTATAGCTGAAAGCCAAGGAAAATAAAGACACTATACTGGGGGATTAAAACTAAAAAAAATAAACTTTTGGCGTAATCCTGCTGAAGATAGGCGATTAAATGAATGCTATCGGTGAGAATATAGGGAGCATTGGGTAAAAAAAGCACAAAAACCAAGAGAATTAACCACCAGAGTAGGGAACGATCGAGGGTGGTACGAAATAGCCAAAAGCTGAGGATAAAGGGGATAAAAGCCAGAAAAGAATTCCAGACAATCCTCGCGGTACTGAGGTTAAATAATTGCCAAGCATTGTGCCACCAATCCCTAGTTAAAATTATCGTTAAATCTGCCCAAATCATCCCTTAAATACCAGTCTCCTCTAAGGTTGATAAATATCCTAACCAATTTTTTAAAGATTCCGGGAAAGGGATTCTTTTTCTAGCGGTGGGATCGATGCACACATGGCGAGTTTTCGCTTTTCCCACCATGATTTCAGTCAAATAAATTTTATACTGCAATTGAAACTCGTTTTCGCTTAGGGATCGGGCAGTGAAATCAATCTGTATGCGATCACCACAAAAAAGAGGCCGAAAAAACTGGATTTCCGCTTGAGTAATCGGTAGGGCAACCGGAGAATCTTTGAAAAAATCCTTGATATTGATGCCAAATTGTGCTAAAGAAAACTCGTAGGCTTCATGACAGATCGAGAGAAGATGAGCAAAGTAAACCACACCGGCCGCATCGGTATCGGCCAGGTAAATTAGGCGCTCGTAGGACATAAAAAGCTTATTGTCTTTCCAGAAAGGTTAAACTATCTTGTAGTTGTCTTAACTCGTCTCGATGGGCTTTGACAGTTAATTCCGTTTGCTGAGATTTGCTTTCTACTTTAAAAGCCACTTCTTCTAAACGGCCGACTTTTTGCCAATAGAAAACACCCGCGAGGGGAGATAAACCCACAAGAGCAAAAATATAGGGATTAGTATCGGGAAATAACACCGATAACACCAGTGAGAAGCAAAATAAACCCAAGGCCGCCAAAATTGTCAAAAATATCGCTAGAAAAGGGCTAGGCGGAACAAAACCCTGTAATCTGACAATATTTTGTTCGGGTTCGATCGCCTTGACTTGATAGGAACGTCGGTCAAAATAATCTCGCAGTTGTTCTAATAGTTGGTCGTCACTGGTACTGGTAAGATAGACACGCTGTTCGATACGCTCTTTGACGGAACCGCGAATAAAAAAGAATAATCCCACCATGAGCAGGAGAGTCAGAAAAAAAGTTGAGGAAAGAACGGGGGTATCCATGGCGGCGGTTGGGAGCGAAAAAACTTACAATTAATCCTAATTATCCTAACCTATCTTCTCCCCCGATTTAGAAGATAGACCCTAGGAGCAAAACCTCGATCGAGAATCAGAAAAATTTAACCCCAAGGCAGATTCATGGGCAACAATCTATTAACAGGATTAATCGAACCCTTACAGTATAGTTTCATGCAGAGATCCCTAATTGAAGCTATCATCGTCGGGATCATTTGTGCGGTGGTGGGAACCTACCTGATGGTACAACGTTTGGCCCTCTTGGGCGATGCCATCAGTCACTCGGTCTTACCCGGATTAGCGATCGCTTTTATTGGTAATTTTAATCTTTTACTGGGTGCTTTACTAGCCTCAATGGTCAGTACCCTACTGATTAACTTAATCCGTAATCGTTCCCCAATCAAAGAAGATGCGGCCATGGGTATTGTTTTCTCGGCTTTTTTTGCCCTTGGCATCACCCTGATCACTCTCATCCAAAAAAACAACAAAATTGACCTTAATCACTTTCTCTTCGGCAATATTCTGGGTGTTACTGCTGCCGACATTCGCGATACCCTAATTATTGCCGTTATCGTTTTGTTAACCGTTTTGCTCCTGTATAAAGAACTATTATTCTACACTTTCGACAAAATCGGGGCGCAAGCGGCGGGTTTACCGGTAAATTTATTAGATTTAGGCTTAATGCTCCTGATCGGTCTGACAATCGTTGCTAGTCTCCAAGCGGTGGGAGTAATCCTCGTTTTGTCCCTTTTGATTACCCCGGCAGCCACTGCTTATCTTTTAGTTACCCGTCTCCATCAAGTCATGGGTTTAGGTGTGGGTGTGGGTATTATTTCTAGTATCAGTGGGATGTATTTAAGTTATTACTGGAATTTACCCTCTGGACCGGCGATCGTGCTTGTCGCTTTTACCCTATTTATGTTGGCCTTTTTATTCAGTCCCCGTCAAGGAATTTTCACTCATCCCTCTAGTCTAGGTGGTCAACTTTCTATCTGGGTAGAGATAAAAAATTTGTTGAGACGGCGTTAGTTTGGGGGATAAGGTGGGAGTGATCAAAAAAAGCCGACGGCCGAGATAACTGCGATAATTTGCTAGATTTTTAGAGGCTCTTAATCTGATATTGTGTTGATTTTATTGAGAATTTATTCATGTAATCCCCCTGATGGAAAGACTGTAGGGAAATTTTCCTTCTCATCCCTCCATTGGGGATATTACAGAGATTAATCTATCGCTTATAATCAATTCATTCTCGCACCTCTAACGGATAGTTTAGCATACGGTCGAGTGCAGTGATGTTTTATGTCTCTTTGTTTGGTGGATAGTGACCAACACTTTTTAGAAACTGCTCAACAGATTGTATTTGTATTGAGCGAAAAGGATTAAGAACCAACAGATCTTTATCTCCACTGATAATCAAATCAGCTTTACCACTAAGCGATAACTCTAAAATCTTGTCATCCTTGGCATCACGGCACTCCTTGACAACATCTACCACCTCAATCAATATTCCCCTATCTATAAAGCTGTCTAAAAATTCTTCCCTTTCTTCATCTGTGATATATTTTCTAAACTTTGCACGACTGAGAACTTCGTCAATTTCTTCTATTAGTTCTAATGAGAACAAAATGTTGCCATTTTGGAGTGCATACCTAATTGCCAAGTCAGGATTACTGCCCTCAAACAGCAAAGAGCTAATGATCACGTTGGTATCAAAAACGTATCTCACTTTACTCACTTAGCAAATTACTCAAAATTTCGGGAGTTAAGCCTCTAGCTTGTGCTTTCCGACTGATATCACTCATAACAGCCTCTAGTGGGCGGCGTTTTCTAGCAAATTCTTTCAACCTCAAACTAAGAAGAGCATCAAGCTTTTGGCGATCAGCAAATATAGCTGATTCATAAATTTCGGCCGATTCCGCGTCAACACGAATTTTAATCTCTCTAACTTCCATAGGTTTTACATACCAAAGAATGTTTCTAAACTATTTAAAACTCTCTCTGACTATATACTAGACGAATTTTTCCAGATAATACCCCCAATTAAGATTTTATTGAGAATTTATTCTCGCACCTCTAGAAGTTTAAACCATGTCACTCGCTGAGTTAATTCCTCTGGTCAACAATCTGAGCCAGTCAGACAAATTATCACTCTTCAAACTCCTGGCCACACAAATCCCAGACGCTGAACTACAATTCATCTTCTCCGCATCAGAGTACCCAATTTGGTCGCCCTACGACGCAACGGCAGCTGCAAACATTCTGATGCAGATGATTCAGGATGACCAAGGGGCATCTGCTCATGCCTAGTACGGTTGAGTTTCCCTTGTCTGAGGATGACGCATTACTGACAATTCCTATTATTCTCAGTATCGTGCTTGTGTTTAGTATTGATGGAGAAAAGTAATGCTAGTTTTTTTGGGAAAATTAGTTAATCGATGGTTATATAGCGTTTCTCGCACCTGTGCGGCACAGTTAAACCTTTGCTGATTAAGCTGTTCAGGCTCGGGAATGTACCTCTTGTGAATCAGAAATGCTATAACATATAATTAATTTGCAAGAGTTATAGTTAACTTGGTTAGGGCTATGGATTTATTAAAAAATCGTTTTGTGCAGTCGTTGGGAGTCGGGGCGTTTTTTTACCTCGTAATGCTTTCCTTAAATTGGGTGGTGTTGTTCACCCTGAGAATTCTTGAATCTTTTTCCAGTTGGTATCGATACCGCGCCGCTCCCTATGCCTTCCAAATCAGTATCGGGGTGACGCTGGCCTATTTGCTAATCACGGCCGCCTTGAGTAGCCGGCGTGATTAGTAGTAAAACGTAGGGTGCGTTAGACGGCAAAAATTGCTGCTGTGACTGGAAGGTGACAATCCGTCGTAACGCACCACCTATCATCAAAACTTACTCATACCGGCGGTTACGTTTGCGGATAATCCAGAGGATAAACCAGATAACGAGGACAAGTAGAGCTATTTTTGAGACGGGAGCCAGATATTCTTCCACAAGGGGGTAATTTTTCCCTAAAAAGTAACCTGCTGCCGTTAAAAAAACGACCCAGAGGGTCGTGCCGATGGTGGAGTAAACTAAAAAGGGAATCATCGCCATGTGATTCATCCCGGCGGGTAGGGAAATCAAAGTTCTTACTCCGGGGACCAAACGACAGAGTAAAACCGCTTTACTACCGTGACGGTTAAACCATTGATTGGCTTTTTGAATATCTTTAGCGGAAACGGTAATCCATTTGCCGTATTTATCGGCTAGTTTTTCGATTTTTTCCTCATCCACAACCCGACCGAGATAATACCAAGGTAGCGCTCCGATGACCGTACCAAAAATCCCCGCTACCACTGCCGGAATAAATTGCATTTGTCCCTCATGGACGGTAAAACCCGCTAGGGGCATAATTAATTCCGAGGGAATGGGAGGAAAAAGATTCTCTAAAAACATTAATAGGGCTATGCCTAAATAGCCCATGGAAGTCATTGTATTTGTAATCCATTCAGTCATATTTTTTTAGGATTTAGAAAACAGTTTTAAAGTAAAGTATTTTCAGTGAAATGATAACTGATAACTGACAACTGATAACTGATAACTGATAACTGATAACTGATAACTGATAACTGATAACTGATAACTGATAACTGATAACTGATAACTGATAACTGATAACTGATAACTGATAACTGATATTAGGTTCCGGAAGTCCAGGAGTTGATATATTCTAATTGGGCTTCGGTGAGGGTATCGATTTCAATCCCCATGGCTTGCAGTTTCAAGCGGGCGATTTCTTGGTCTAATTCGTAGGGAATCGAGTAGATGCCGGGGGCCAATTTACCTTGATTTTTAACCAAGTATTCTACACCGATCGCCTGGTTAGCGAAACTCATATCCATAACGGCGCTAGGATGACCTTCGGCGGCTGCCAGGTTAACTAGGCGACCTTCACCGATAACAACGACGGATTTACCGCTTTTTAGTCTATATTGTTGGGTAAAGTTGCGAACTTCCTTAACATTATCGGCTTTTGCGCCCAAAGCTTGCAGGTCGATTTCAATATCAAAGTGACCGGAGTTGGAAACAATCGCCCCATCTTTCATCAGGTCAAAATGTTCGGCCCGGATAACGTGCTTGTTACCAGTAACGGTGATGAAGATATCGCCTTCTTTAGCGGCTTCATCCATGGGCATAACCCGGAAACCGTCCATCGCTGCTTCAATGGCCCGCACAGCGTTAATTTCGGTGACAATTACATTAGAGCCTAAACCTTTGGCCCGCATAGCCACACCTTTACCACACCAACCATAACCAGCCACAACCACGGTTTTACCGGCAAGGAGGATATTGGTGGCGCGAATGATACCATCAAGGGTAGATTGACCTGTACCGTAGCGATTATCAAAGAAATGCTTGGTTTCTGCGTCGTTAACGTTCATTGCGGGGAAGGATAACACCCCAGCTTTGAGCATGGCTTGCAAACGGACGATACCGGTGGTAGTTTCTTCGGTAGTACCGATAATGTCGGGTAATTGGTGACTTCTTTCTTTAACTAGGGTGGCCACTACATCACAACCATCATCGATGATAATCTGGGGTTTATGATCGAGGGCGATTTGAACGTGACGGTGATAGGTGTCGTTATCTTCCCCTTTGATTGCATAAACGGGGATGCCGTAATCAGCGACTAAACAAGCGGCCACATCATCTTGGGTGGAAAGGGGATTGCTGGCAATTAGTAACGCATCAGCGCCACCAGCTTTTAGTGCGATGGCTAAATTAGCGGTCTCGGTGGTAACGTGACAGCAAGCGACTAAACGCAGTCCGGCAAAGGGTTTTTCGATGGCGTAACGTTCGGCTAATTGACGCAAAACGGGCATTTCCCGACCGGCCCATTCGATGCGCTGTTTGCCGATGGGGGCTAAACTAATATCTTTGATGTCGTATTTCTGTTGAACTGGTGTTGCTACCATAAGGGGTTTTCCTTAAATACAAGCCTAGGCTATTGGTTAATTTAACTTAACATTGTCTGGGGATTTTGGCTAATGTCAAGCTTTCGGCTGGTTTTTTATATAGGAAAAAGTTATCAATCAGATTTACACTGGGTTACGCATTTTTTAATAACCGTGTTCAGCCAGAAATTCTAGGCTAATCTCGGTGGGAGCTTGATAAGAGCGCATTCCTAACAATTTTTCCACATATTTGCCTAAAATATCCCCTTCTAGATTCACCCAATCGCCTAATTTTAAATGGGAAAGATTGGTTTCGGCGTAGGTGTGGGGGATGACAGCCACTTTAAACCAGCTACCGTAGGCATCACAATCGGCCACGGTTAAACTAATGCCATTAACAGCTATACTGCCCTTACCGACGATATAACGAGCTATGTAGTTATTCCACTGCTCTTCTAGGGAACTAGGGGCAGCAAAGGTCATTTCCCACGAATTAGCCACGATTATCGATTCGACTAAACAGCCAATACCGTCCACATGGCCAGTGACAAAATGACCGCCGATTTTACTACCCACCCGCAAAGAGGTTTCTAGGTTAACGTTGGTTTCTGTTTTAATCCTTCGTCCCAAAGTAGTGCGCTGTAGGGTTTCCGGGGAAGCGGTGGCCAGAAAACCCTCTGGGAGAATTTCCTCGACTGTCAAACAAACCCCATCCACAGCCACACTATCACCAATCATTAAATCTCGGATAATTGTATCAGAGGATACAGACAAATATAGTCTATCAGTATCCACGACCCGAATCGTTGCCAAGGCTTGAATTAATCCTGTAAACATCGGCTTTTTTCTCGACTATAAATCCTTATGAGTGAAAGATTGGGCATTTTCCCCGGAATAATCGGCGACAATATGACCATCTCCCACTAATTGGTATTTGTAGGTCACTAATCCCTCTAATCCCACCGGACCGCGGGGGGGCATTTTTTGGGTACTGATACCCACTTCGGCCCCGAAACCGTAACGGAAACCATCGGCAAATCGCGTGGAACAATTATGAAAAACTCCGGCGGCATCGACTCGATCGCTAAAGGTTTTGGCCGTGTTAAAATTTTCGCTGACAATGGCTTCCGTGTGTCGAGAACCGTAATAATTAATATGTTCGATTGCTGATTCTAGACTATCAACAATTTTAATTGACAGGATTAAATCACTATATTCGGTTTGCCAGTCTTCTTCTGTGGCCGATGGTACGTTAATAATCTGACGAGTTGCTTCATCTCCCAATAATTTAACCTTTTTTTCCTCTAATGCCTGGGCCACTGCCGGTAAAAATTGTCTAGCGATGTCTTGATGAACCAATAAAGTTTCAATGGTATTACAAGCGGCAGGATATTGGGTTTTACCATCAACGGTAATTCTAATTGCTTTGCTTAAATCTGCTTCTTTGTCGATGTAGAGATGACAAATACCATCGGCATGGCCGAGGACGGGAATGCGGGTATTATTTTGGATATAACGAACAAATTCGTTAGAACCTCTAGGAATTATTAAATCGATGTATTGATCAAGTTTTAAGAGTTCCTGAATTTCCTCTCGTGTTGTTAATAATCGTACCGCCGCCGGATTAACTTTAGTTTGACTCAATGCCTGATGAATAATTGTTACTAAAGCTTGACAAGAACGGAGTGCCTCTTTCCCCCCTTTTAAAATAACGCCATTGCCGGATTTTATCGCTAAACTGGTAATTTGAATTAAAGCATCGGGACGAGCTTCAAAAATAACCCCTAAAACCCCTAAAGGACAGGTTATTCTCCGAAGAATTAAACCTTGATCTAATTCCCGATTAATTTGTATAGTAGCTAAAGGATCTGCTAATTTAGCCAGATCTCGCACCCCGGCAATAGCGGCTTTTAATTTGCCAGGACTTAACTCTAAACGCGCACATAAAGCTGGAGATAATTCCATCGCCTTGGCTGTTTGAACATCGGCGATATTCGCTTCCAGTATTTTATCAGCATTGACAGTCAAAGCCTCAGCAATAGCCTCTAAAGCTTCATTCCTTTCTTCGTTAGTCAGGATAGCCAGTTGACGACTCGCTTGACGGGTTTCTCGTGCGATTTCGGGGAGGGATAGAGAAGTTGTAACCATAGAAAATTAAAAGTAATAACCGCTATCTTGTTTATTTTATCTTATTTTTGATCAAGTTTCAGGGTCATTAGACCTCTTGTAAAAATCAAAAACTGTTGTTAAGGTTAGGCTTCGGCCGTGAGCTCAGCGTTCGACAAAAGCTCACGCCGAAGTCCGAACGGAGTCAGTAGCTAGGAGAATTAAGAATCAATAATAATCAATTAAATGGTCTATTTACAGATTTTAGGCAATTTAATCCTTATTTTTGCTGGTTTTGAACCCTCAAAAATTAATTAGGCAAGAGGTTTATTGAAGGTTATCAACTCTTGTCATGATCATTATAAATCTAGTTAAATAGAAAAAATAGCCGAAATTAGTGATTTTTATATCCTAGACCTGTAGAGACATTATAGTTAACATCCCTACAGAATCTAGACTATCTAGACCGGATTGGCAATCAGACAATTAGATACTTCTTGACGCGCCCAATCATCGGCGGCTAAAATGTCATCTAGGCTAGGGGTAGAACTGTTATGAATTGTAAAGCGATCACAGACTTTTTCAATCACCCGGGGAATATCTAAGAAACTAATCTTTTCTTCTAAAAATAATGCTACCGCTTGTTCATTGGCCGCGTTTAATACTGCTGGCATTGCCCCACCTGCGCGGCCGGCTGCATAAGCTAATCCCATACAGGGATATTTTTGATGATCGGGTTCTTTGAAAGTTAAACTGCCAGCTTTAACTAAATTTAAAGGTTCCCAATCCGTATAAATTCTTTCGGGCCAAGACAAGGCATATAACAGGGGTAAACGCATATCAGGCCAGCCTAATTGGGCTAAAACCGAGGTATCCTGTAACTCAATTAAAGAGTGAATAATACTTTGGGGATGAATAACAATATCGATCGCATTATAATCGACACCAAATAAATAATGAGCTTCGATAACTTCTAGACCTTTATTCATTAAAGTAGCCGAATCGATGGTGATTTTTCTGCCCATAGACCAGTTAGGATGTTTGAGGGCATCAGCTACGGTTACTTGCGGCAATTTTTCCACGGGTAAATCCCGAAAAGCACCCCCAGAAGCGGTGAGAATAATCTTTTTTAATCCCCCGGCGGGAACTCCCTGTAAACATTGAAAAATAGCTGAATGTTCCGAATCGGCAGGTAATAATTTAACTCGGTGTTTTTCCACTAAAGGCAGCACCACTGGACCGCCAGCAATCAGAGTTTCCTTATTAGCGAGGGCGATATCTTTACCGGCAGTAATAGCGGCAATCGTGGGCAGCAATCCCGCACAACCAACAATTCCCGTGACGACGCTTTCGGAATCGCCATAACGGGCCACTTCGATTACTCCTTCCTTTCCTGCTAGGATAATCGGGGTATAGTCAAGGTCGGAAATTAGGCTTTTCAGGTCTTCTAGTTGACTTTCGTTATTAATCGCCACGATTTGCGGGCGAAATTGCCGAATTTGCTCCGATAGTAGTTGAATATTATTACCCGTGGCTAATCCCACCACTTGAAACTTATCGGGATGATCGGTGACAATATCGAGAGTTTGAGTACCGATCGAGCCAGTAGAGCCTAAAATCGAGATTTTTTTCATTAGAAACTTAATATAATTTGGGGATTAGCTTTTAATATACGTTCTCTGGTGTCCTTCCGGCACATCGGCGTAAATATTAAGTATTTGTTAAAAAAGTTGCTAGTTTGACCTTTTTATGCTATGGCTTAGAAAAAGTTAGCGATAGAGATGGTGACAGGGAAGAAATCGAATAGAAAGGCCAATGGATTAGGCTGTCTAGCGGGGGGTCTGGTTTTTTGCCTCTTATTTCCCCTGTGTTTTTTCTTTTTTGGTTGGTTATCCTTCGCTCTTGGGATGAGTTGTGCTTTCCCCAGTCAATGTTCGACAGAGGAGGAAATAATCAAGTTTATCCTATCAATGATTTCGTTTTTTGGGGGAGGATTCGCATTACCTATATTCCTCAGTTGTGCCGTGGGAAAAGCCGTCAGATTTGGGTTAAGTCGGAGAAAAAATAACCGAACTTAAACATAAGTTCGGCTAGATTTAATTTAACAACTGGATAAAACTAACTTTCTGTCGCCGTTGCTGTGGTGGGAGGCAACTTAATATTAGTAGCTAATCCCAGAATTTGCAGCAGACGAATGGTCATCCAAGTCAGGTCAACTTCCCACCATTGTAGGCCATGACGGGCAGAATACTGATAGGCATGGTGATTATTGTGCCAACCTTCACCGAAAGTTAAGAGGGCAACCCACCAACAATTTTTAGAATTATCGTGGGATTCATGGCTAACATAACCAAATTTGTGGGTGGCGCTGTTGACAAACCAAGTGGAGTGGAAAACTAAGACCAAGCGAACAAAAATTCCCCAAATTACAAATGGCCAACCACCCATAGCATAGAGAATTAAGCCTAAAACAATTTGGATAGGAACAAAATAATTTTGACAGAATTTATAGAAAGGATCGTCGGCGATATCTTGAGTAAAACGGGCAATTTCTTCGTCGGCAGGAATTTCGTGCAGCATCCAACCCATGTGACTCCACCAGAAACCTTTATTAGAATCGTGGGGATCGGGAGCAGTATCAGAATATTTATGATGAATACGATGTAAACCTATCCATGCGATCGCACCCCCCTGACAAGCGAGGGTTCCGCACAAAACCAGAAAGTATTCTAACCATTTGGGAGTCTTAAAACTCCGATGGGAAACCAAACGATGGAAACCGAGGGTAATTCCTAAACCCCCGGTAATCCAATAAAGAATCAATGTCACTCCCACAGCGCCCCAGCTAAAATTGCCAGGCAAGAAGGCTAAAAGAGCCACTAAGTGGATAAAAGCCATGTAGATGAGAGTCACCCAGTCAATGGGAAGTTTTTCGGAAGTCGCAACAGTCATTGAATAACCCAAAGGGAAACAACAGGAGACAGAGCATCATTGTCTTATCTGTCTCGATTTGACACAGGGGGAACTTTGACGCTTAATAAATAGTAACAAATATCACTGTCTATTGTTTGATGGATATCCTCCCTCTACTCGACGGGGCAGCAAAGGCCTTACTCCCCATCTTTTCGGAAATTGACGCACAGGTCAAGGAAAATCTCGCTAAAATCCTATTGGGAAAGTATGGCGAAGCGATTGATTTCCCTAAGTAAGGGTTTTTATCGGCAATGCTATCGGACGGGAAAGCCGCAGTCAATACAGCCTAATCTCTTCTAGAAACAGTAAATAAAGTAATTTATAGATAAAAAAAGACAAATAAGTCGAAAATATCTGTTTTATCCGATCAGAACTCTATATTTAGCCAGATTACATCGAACTCAATGACTCTTAACTTACCTAAACAAATAGTTCAGACTAATCATCCTCATCCCGTGGCGATCGGCGAAATTGTCTCGATAGCGATCGAAGCTCTCTGGAGTAATAAACTGCGGACTTTGTTAACCATGTTAGGGGTGATTATTGGCATTGCCTCGGTGATTGCCCTCACCTCCGTGGGCCAAGGAGTACAAAAAGCCACCGAACAAAAAATTCAATCTCTAGGTACTAATGTTTTACAAATTTTACCAGGAGAAGCCAGAACCGGGGGGATTAGTCTCGGCCGCGGTTCCAGTAGCACCTTAATCTGGGAAGATGCCAAAGTTATTCAAAATCAAGTTCCTGGTGTACAGGTGGTCTCCGCCTATCTGCAGCGTCCAGCACCGGTGGTGGCGGGCCAGGTCAATCATGCCACTAATGTGGTGGGCATCGATCTTAACTACATGAAAGCGAGAAATACAGAACTCAGCCAAGGTCGATTTTTTACCGAGGAAGAAATGGCACAGGCGACACCAGTGGCGATTTTAGGCTCGACTCTGTTAACAGAACTCTTTGGCGATGATACCAATGCGATCGGTAAAAAGCTTTGGATTGAAAGAAAAAATAGTTACGAAATTATTGGGGTATTTGAGCCAAAAGGTGCCGAAGGTTCGATCGATCGCGACGATCAGGTCTTTATTCCTCTGAGCAATATGTCTTCTCGTCTGGTGGGCAATAATTCTTTAAGTGGTAAGGCCGTTAACGGCATTTATGTCAAAGTTGACCAGCAAGATCAGATGAAAAATGCCGAGTATCAAATTACTAATCTTTTGCGTCAGCGTCACAATCTCGCCGCTTCTCAAACCGATGATTTTAGCATTAGAAACCAAACAGATGTGGTCAAAACCTTGACCACGGTAGTGGGTTTGTTTACAGTGATGCTAGTGGCGATCGCTGGCATTTCCTTAGTAGTCGGCGGTATTGGCATCGCTAATATCATGTTAGTTTCCGTGGTGGAACGCACCAGGGAAATCGGGATTCGCAAAGCTGTGGGGGCTACCCGTTCGGCAATCCTCCAGCAGTTTTTAGCGGAATCGGTGATGATTTCCCTGACTGGCGGCGGCATCGGTGTATTATCGGGAATTTTAGTGGCCCTCTGTAGCGCCCAGATTTTCCGATTTCCCTTTGTCTTATCAGGTTGGTCGATAGTCAGTGGATTTGGCTTATCTTTTATCGTTGGTTTGTTAGCAGGAGTAATTCCCGCCCGTTCTGCCGCTCATTTAGACCCGATTACCGCTTTACGAAGGGATTGAGGCTAGTACATCCTAAAAAACGATTAAGCCATCTTGAAGACGGATCACCCGGCGAGTTTGGGCAGCTACATCCGGATCGTGGGTGACAATCACAATCGTGATCCCCTGTTGATTGAGTTCGGTTAGTAAATCCATCAGTTCTTGGGAAGTTTGTGTATCTAAGGCCCCTGTCGGCTCATCGGCCAACACCAGAGCCGGTTGATTAACTAGGGCCCGGGCGATGGCGACTCGCTGTTGTTGTCCCCCAGAAAGTTGGCTAGGCCGATTGTGGAGATAATTAGCCAATCCAACTCTAGCTAAAGCTTGCATTGCTCTTTGACGGCGCCTTGGCTTGGGAACATTGGCATAGACCATCGGCAACATGACATTTTCTAGGGCAGTGGAGCGGGACAATAAATTAAATTGTTGGAAGACAAAGCCAATCCTCTGATTGCGAATATAAGCCAGTTGGTTATCGTCCAAGTTCTTTAAGTTTCTGCCTTCTAAAATATATTGTCCCCCCGTCGGGCGATCGAGGCAGCCGATAATATTCATCAGGGTTGATTTCCCGGAACCCGAAGTTCCCATAATGGACACGTATTCCCCTGACCGAATTTCCAGATCTATGCCCCGAAGAACAGGAATTTTCACTTCCCCTAGAGAGTAAATTTTTGTAATCGTCTGCAAGAAAATCATCGTTTTTACCACGGGTGTTTTGGGATAATTTTGCCCTAAAAATTAGGTTAAGCAGTGGAATGTCAAAAATGGCACTATGTTAACAAATATGAAGTAATTTTTTCAGTGCTGGTTGACTATCAACTGCTATTTTTATCGGTAAGTTCCAACTATGTCCACATTTAAAGATGAATGTATCCAATTTTGCCCACTTTCTGAGAGTTATCTCAACTAGGTACTTGATTAAAACTCTTTTTTTGCTCAAGAGAGGCAATTATTAAGAAATAAACAAGATCTGGAATCACTTTAAAATAGTGAGAGTAGGATAGAAAAACTAAATAGTAAGTATAGGGAGAAATTAATCAATGTTAACACCAAGACATCCTCACCCCCCCGCTGCCCCGCAAAGCCCTCCTCCTGGTGTACCTCAAGGTCATCCTCACCCAGCGCATCAAGGGTTTCCACCAGGTGGACCCCAGAATAATCCTCCGGGGACACCGCAGCCCTTTGCACCGGCTGGGGCTGCCCCAGCCAATCTACCGCGTCTAACAGAACAAGATCAAGAACTCTTAAAACAATTACTCGGTAATGATGAACAGGCCCAAGCTTTGGGGGGAATGTTACAAAACTCACCGCCAGAAATTGCCGCTTTGGGTTATTTAATCTTACGAGTATTTGAACGGAGTCAGTCCTAGTTGGTCTGGTTCTTCGGTTGCTTGTCTGCTTACCAAAGAGCATAAATGTCATAGTTGCCGAAGAACTTTTATACCGTTTTTTTGAGATACAACAATTTCGGCAATTCCTAATTTTTCCCTGATAACATAGCTATTTCCCTCTATAAGCAATGGGAATTTACCTTTAGCACTTCTCAAAAAAACATTTTTAGATTCCATCCTACTCGGTCAATCCCTATCTACACAACCCCAGAGATTTAAGAGAGCGTTATCTTGATGTTCCCCGCCAGCTTAGGTCAGGTTTCTGCCAGAGAAAATATAGTCAAACGAGGATAAAAATTTACTATGAACTCAGAACAAGAAATCAATACTCCCCAAAACGTTCCGGCACCAACACCATTTCCTAATCAGTCAGGAGTGATGCCCTCATTGCCGCCCACAGATGCCGGCCGGGGAGCGCCCCATAATCAAGGTGGAGTCAGTCCCTTCATGCCACCCCCCTTACAGGGAGATAACGAACCACCGCCCCATCCCCCCGACGGTACACCCTTGCCAAATGTCTGGATTTATGAAGGAGAAGCCTATGATCTCACGGAATTTATTGCCAAGCATCCGGGGGGACAATTTTTTATTGGACGTACCAAGAACAGAGATATAACCACAATTGTCAATATCTTTCATCCCAATCCTGAAAGAGTCAAAAAAGTCCTGCAAAAATATTCCCTTGGACAACAGGGAAGACCAGAGCATATTCATCCTAAATACAACGCTCCTGCCTTCTTATTTAAAGAGCATTTTAATGGTTGGCGGGATACTCCTCGCTATGATTTCCGCAACCCAGAACAATTGCTTAATAAGATTAAAGCCAGAGTTTACTCTCCAGAATTTAAACAGAAAGTGGCCCGCATGGATTTTCTTTTTAATGTTATCAGTATCTGTCTTTTTCTTATCTATTTTGTAGTGCAAGGGCTGTACTTAGAGGCCAGACAGTATATGCCGATTTACCTATTTGTGCCTCTCATCGCTATGCTAAGAATTGCCCTAGCAGGGGTAGGTCACTACCTAATTCATCGGCCACAAGTGGGATTAAACAAGGTATTTGCCAATATTTTTGATATTAACTACGTTCCCCTCGCTTTAGTAGTAACAGACGGTCATACTTTACTGCATCATCCCTTTACTCAGACCGATGTTGATATCAAAAAGAATGTTTTCACCTTCATGTTAGAATTGCCTCGTTTTTATCGAGTGCCAGTACATACATTCCATAAAATAGGCCATGTGGTTACGGGAATGTTTGTTCGCATTATGGAATTATGTATCCTCGCTTTTAAAGCAGGTGTTAAGGATATGTATGGCAGTTGGCAGATGGGATTACCCCATTTTTTGGGTAGTTTTGGTATTCACTTATTACTATTAATCGAACTGGTTATCTTTTGTCTGTACGGTCAGTTTTGGGCTTGGTTAGCGCAGTTTTTCCTTACCCTCTGGATTAGCACTTTTATGATTGTGGCTAGTCATGATTTTGAAGCCGAAGAACCGCCAATAGATCCTATGGCACCACCTCAATGGGAAACCCAAGATTGGGCGGTTATGCAGATTAAAAATTCCTACGATTTGACTATGGTAGGTAATAAGTATATTGACTGTTTTCTCTCGGCGGGCCTGGCTCCCCACCGGGTGCATCACGTTCTTCCCCAACAAAAAAGTGGTTTTGCCAATATCATCAGTGAAGATATTGTCCGGGAAGAATCGGAAAAATTCGGAGTTGAATGGGTGGCACCTCAAAACTTCTTTTTTGATCGCCTACCAGTGCTAATTAAACACTATCTAGCCGTGCCATCGCGATTAGCCAAAGAGAAAGAGTTGGGCTTATTGAAAGAACATTTTCACCCGCAAGCATTAAGAACAACCCTAGACTACATTGTCAAAGGTTGGGCTGGTATTGGTTCAATTTGAGCCGACAAAAACCAGAAATTCTGTCGGAAAGTTTCGGGAGAATTATTCGGCATCTTGCAGATATAATCAAGACCTAGACTTTTACCTAGCTTTCCAGGCAATTAGTTGATAGAAACCCTACCTATAATACCCAAACTGGTTCTGATATTTGCCATGCAATCTTCTCAGTTTTTACCTGTCATTGAAAGTCTCGCCACTGGCACTCCGGGCAATCTTGTCCGACAAACGGATGCCGCTAAATTTTTAGCTAATCTCAAAGGTCTAGAGAAGAATCAACACCGTATCGAAAAAATCTACGAACATACCCGGATTGACACTAGGCATCTAGCGATTAATTTATTAACCGAAGAAACTGTTAACTTTAGTCGAGAAAAGGGAACTATTGAACAACGAATGCAAATGTACGAAAAATATGGGCTTCCCCTAGCAGAAGATGTGACGAGAAGAGTTCTTTTAGCCGCATCGGAGCAACAGAAAAAGCATAATCCTTTGAGTACAGAAAAGATCGAAGATTCTATTGGTCTAATCGTATTCGTCACCAGTACAGGTTTTGTGGCTCCGGGTATAGATGCTCAATTAATTAAAAGTTTAGGACTTCGACGCAACATTGCTAGAGTGCCAGTTAATTTTATGGGTTGTGCAGCCGCAATGAATGGTTTACGAGTAGCCTGTGATCATGTAAGAGCTAACCCCGAACACAAAGCTTTAGTAATTTGTTTAGAATTAAGTTCTATTAATGCCGTTTTTCAAGATGATTTAAATGACATTATCATTCATAGTATTTTTGGTGATGGTTGTGCGGCAGTAGTAATCGGGGCTTACGAACCAGAACAAATACAAGTCCGAGGAAAATTTATCATTCGGGATAATTTTAGTTATCTGGCTGAAAATACCGAAGACGGCATTACCTTAGGCATTAGAGACAATGGTATTACCTGTCTGCTGTCCCGTCAATTACCTGATTATATTGAGTCTGGTGTCGGTCGAATTATTACTAATTTTCTGAATAGTCATCAAATAACCAAGGAAGATATTGATTTATGGATGGTTCACCCCGGAGGGACAAAAATTATTGAAAAAGTGCAACTTTCCCTAGATTTAAATGATGAACAAGTGGCCGATAGTTGGGGAGTTCTCCGTCAATACGGCAACCTACTTAGTTGTGCGGTTTTATTTGTAATGGAACGCATGATCTTAAGATTAGAACAAGGATGTGGGACGCAAGCTCTTAAACCAAATAAGAGCGGAGTTACTCGTAAAAACGCCGCATCTTTGACAGGTTTAGCCTTCTCTTTTGCCCCAGGGGTTGGTATTGAAGGAATTCTCCTAGAGAAGATTTAACCCCACTCTTGAAAATCTGTCACCCGACAGGAGGACAAACTTAATGGAATTTTTGAGATTTTTGCTGGCCATATCCTGGAAACATATCACTATTGCTATCGTAGCAGGTTTAGTTAGCGGTGTTGGCAACGCTCTTTTAATTTCTTTGATTAATCGAGAAGTCCATGAGGGTCATGCGGTCAATGCTCTACAATACTTTAGCATCTTGGCCATATTTATTATAGTGACCAGCATGATCTCGCAATTTATGCTGATTTTTCTCTCACAGAATGCTATCTATGAACTGCGAGTGAAATTGAGTAAAAATATTTTGTCCTCTCCTTTAGAACATCTAGAGAGACTGAAAGAAAATCGTCTTTTGGTTAGTTTTACCGATGATGTTCACACCCTAACTCATGCAGTGGCATCCGTGCCGAGTATCTGTGTGGATTTTGCTACAGTTGTCGGCTGTTTCGTTTACTTTGCTTGGCTATCTAATGCCCTTTTCATCTTAACGATAGCTTCTACTGTTAGTGCCATCTGGTTTGTGCAAACGATCCTGAATAAAGCCGAACGTTTATTTTTTAAGTCTAGGGAAGAAGAAGACACCCTATTTAAGCATTTTCAAGCCTTGATGAGCGGCATCAAAGAACTCAAGCTCAATCAGTCCAAAAGGCAGGCTTTTATGGAGAGGGAATTGCAGAGTAGTGCCGTCCAGCTTCGGCAACTAAATACCAAAGCGATGAAAAGATTTGCGATCGCTAATGGGTTTGGACAACTATCTCAGTTTCTCAGTTTGGGATTTATTCTGTTCATTCTACCTTTGTTTTTAAACATTCCTTTAACGATGTTGGCCGCCTATGTTTTAATTGGTACTTTCATCGCCTTGCCAATGCAGAATCTGCTCAATCGCATTCCTGAATTAGTCCGGGGAAATATTGCCCTGCGAAAAATTGAAAGGATGAAATTATCTCTCTCTAGTCTCTCGGAAGCAGATACCCTAGTTTTATCCATCAGTCCCTCCTGTCAACTACAATTTCAAGCTGTCACCTATCTCTATCACCCAGAATTACCACCTTTCCCCCCCGAAGGTTTCCCCGAAGGCCATCCACCTTTCCCCCCCGAAGGTTTCCCCGAAGGCCATCCACCTTTCCCCCCCGAAGGTTTCCCCGAAGGCCATCCACCTTTCCCCCCCGAAGGCCTTTCTCAAGGTTTTGCCCATAGTTTACCGCCACTAGCACCAGAATCCCCCTCTTCCGAAAGGAAACTAATTCCCTTTCCATCCCATCCCCCCTATTCTCAAAAAGGCAACCCACCACCACCGCCAAGGGCAGATGAAAAGGGGTTTCTGCTCGGACCAATTAGCTTTTCTTGGCAACCAGGGGAACTGATCTTTATTATTGGCGGCAATGGCAGCGGCAAGTCAACTTTAGCTAAACTAATTACAGGACTATACCCACCCCTATCGGGAGCAATTTACCTCAATGGTAAACGTATTACCCAAGATAATGTGGAGTGGTATCGTCAACATTTCTCGGCAATTTTCTATGATTTTTACTTATTCGATAGTTTTCTTGGTTGTGATCGCCCCAATCTCGATCAAGAGGTAGAAAATTATCTGATGCAACTGCAATTAGCCCATAAAGTTACGGTCAAAAATGGAGTTTTATCCACCACAGAACTATCTCAAGGACAAAGGAAACGACTGGCTTTATTAACAGCCTATTTAGAGGATCGTCCTATCTATGTGTTTGATGAATGGGCCGCCGACCAAGAACCCCGTTTTAGGGAACTATTCTATAAACAGATACTGCTACAACTGAAAGAAAGAGGAAAAATAGTTATTGTTATTAGCCATGATGAGCGCTATTTTCATCTAGCCGATCACATTATTAAGCTCGATTATGGTGCCGTGGAATCGGAACAGACTGTTCAACCATCAGGTTCTCTCTAAATTAACCCACCAGTTTCTTACTCACTATGTCAGATAGTTCCTCCTTCCAAAAAGTTAACAAACAGCCCGCAATTAGCTGGGTATTGGGATTACTAACTCTATTTTTAGCCATTGGTGGTATTGTTCTCGCCTATCGTCAGTTTGGGCATACCCCCCACCGGGATAGTTCCCGTCCGCTGCCTGTAGCCGTGGAACAGACGGATCTAACGATCATCGTTTCCGCTAATGGCACTGTGGAACCGGAAAAAGTGGTTAATGTTAGCCCTAAAACAGCAGGAATTTTGAAGGAACTGCTAGTAGATGAGGGTTATACTGTCAAAAAAGGACAGATAATTGCTAAAATGGACGATTCTGATTGGCAGGGTCAATTATTAGAATCCCAGGGCAAACTAGCGGCAGCCCAAGCTAATCTCCGCAAACTAATCGCCGGTAATCGTCCCCAAGAAATCGCTCAGGCCCAAGCAAAACTGGAAGAAATAGAAGCAAACCTACAAAAACTGATGGCTGGTAATCGTTATCAGGAAATTGCCCAAGAAAAAGCTCGTTTAGAAGGGTTAAAAGCCATTTTCAAAAAATCTGATGATGAATATCGTCGCAATCAGCTACTTTTCAACGAGGGAGCCATATCTCAACAGACTTTAAACGAAAAACTGGCAACCAGGGATAGCGCCCAGGCTGCCGTGATTGAATCCCAAGAAAAGCTATCTCTCCTTAAAGAAGGAACTCGCTCGGAAGAAATTGCTCAAGCAAAGGCGGAAGTGAGAAATCAACAACAGGTCTTAGACCTTCTCCAAGCAGGAACAAGACAGGAGGAAATCGATCAAGCACGGGCGGAGGTGACTACTGCTCAGGGTTCTCTACAAAATGTCAAAACTCAGATTGAGGATACCATCATTAAAGCCCCCTTTGACGGGGTGGTTACTTTTGTCTATGCTGAACCGGGGGCCTTTGTGGCTCCTACTACGACCGGCAGTTCGGTATCTTCGGCCACTTCTTCCTCGATTTTATCCCTGGTTTCACAAAATGAAGTGGTCAGCAATGTAGCAGAAAAAAACATTGATAAGATCCGGGTTGGGCAAAAGGTGACGATTACAGCCGATGCTTATCCAGATAAAGTATTTCATGGACGAGTCTCTCTGATTGCCACCCAGGCAACGGTAGAACAAAATGTCACCAGCTTTGAAGTGAAAGTGACCCTAGAAGAAAAGGCGGCCAGGGAATTGAAAGCGGGAATGAATGTTTCTACCGATTTCCAAGTCGGCCAACTGAAAAACGCTTTAACCGTACCCACTATTGCCGTTACCCGTCAGAACGAGCAAACCGGTGTTTTTGTCGGCGCACCTAACCAACCACCCCGATTTGTCCCCATTACCACTGGCGTTACTATCGGCAATCGTACCGAAGTCAAAAGCGGACTCGATGGCTCCGAACATATCTTAATTAATCCACCTTCGGACACCCGACCACCCCAGGGTTTTTCTTGGCAAAGTCTCTTTGGTGGTGGGGGGAACGAACCTGCTGCCGGTGGCCCTCCCCCCGGGGCCCCACCACAGGGAGCCTCACCCCCCCCAAGTGGGCCGCTCTAATCATTCCTATTGTCAACCTTGGCAGATGTTTTCAGCGGAAGGATTGACGTTGTATGATCAGTAGGCTTGTTGACAATCCCCGAAGCGCTCAGGCGAGGGATTCTTGAAGCTCATCACCGCGCTTTCTGGTTTCCCCTACTCACGTCTTACACGATTATGTCCTATCCGAACCTACTAGAATATCACTTGTTATCTAGTTGTCCACTTGTGGATAGCTCTCCAAGCGTTTTGGTCTTTCAACCAAGATTCGGGTATGCCCTACCCTATCTGCCTTACGGCAAAATGTTTTTAGTTTATTTCAGCCTTGGAAAAGACTTACTCCCCTGTTTTAAGAGTTTTCGGGTGGCTCTTGTCTTCTTTTTTCTCCTCAAAAGTGCCGTACTATTGCAACGGGATTTCCACGATGTGAGCGGCATTTCAACCTGTTGACTCTTAGATTTTAACACAACTGTTTAGAGTTGTGCTTCGTGTCACTGAGCCTTGACATTGAGCCTTGACATTGAGCCTGTCGAAATGTGTCGAAATGTGTCGAAATGTGGACACTGAGCCTGTCGAAGTGCTGTTCTATATTGGTCGGCTTTTCATCTCCGAGGTAAAACCGAGGGTTTCTTCAAGCCGACATTTAAGGTAAATGCAATACAGATCAGAATCTATTGTTTGATGGATATCCCCTCTCTACTCCACAGGGCAGAAAAGGCCCTACTCCCCATCTTTTCGGAAATTGACGCACAGGTCAAGGAAAATCTCCGTAAAGTCCTCGCTGCTTTCCGTGAAAACCGCGTCGGGGTGCATCATTTCGCCAGTGTTAGCGGTTATGGTCATGATGACTTGGGACGGGATACTTTAGATCAAGTGTTCGCCCACGCCCTGGGGGCCGAAAAGGCGGCGGTGCGGGTACAATTTGTTTCAGGAACCCATGCGATCGCCTGTGCCTTGTATGGGGTTCTCCGACCAGGGGATGAGATGTTAGCGGTAGCCGGTGCGCCCTACGATACCCTAGAGGAAGTAATTGGAATTAGGGGCAGTGGTCAAGGCTCTTTAAAGGATTTTGGCGTTAGTTATCGCCAATTAGAGCTAGATTCTACTGGTGCGATCGATTGGTTGGCTTTAGAAACAGCAGTTAAACCCCAAACCCGTTTAGTACATATTCAAAGATCCTGCGGTTATTCCTGGCGATCGAGTTTGTCTATTGACGAAATCGAGAGAATTGTCCGTATAGTTAAACAACAAAACCCGAATACGGTCTGTTTTGTCGATAATTGCTATGGAGAATTTATCAACACCCAAGAACCCACCAACGTGGGGGCAGATCTAATGGCCGGTTCTCTAATTAAAAACCCCGGAGGTACAATCGTCACGGCCGGGGGATACATAGCAGGTAAAGCGGAATTAGTGGAAATGGCCTGCTATCGTCTGACAGCACCGGGGATTGGTAGCGAGGGAGGGGCAACTTTTGACCAAAATCGTCTTCTTTATCAGGGATTGTTTCTAGCGCCGCAAATGGTGGGAGAAGCGATGAAAGGCAGTCATTTAATTGCCTATGTGGGCGATAAGTTGGGTTATCCGGTCAATCCTGCCCCTTTTGTGCCTCGACGCGATATTATTCAAGCGATTAAACTCGGTTCCCCTGATAAGCTGATTGCCTTCTGTAAAGCCATTCAAGCCTATTCTCCCATCGGTTCCTACTTGGATCCCGTTCCTGCCCAAATGCCGGGCTATGAGAGCCAAGTAGTGATGGCTGGTGGCACGTTTATCGATGGTAGCACCTCGGAATTCTCCGCCGATGGACCCTTACGGGAACCCTATATCGTTTTTTGTCAGGGGGGAACCCATTGGACCCATATTTCTCTAGCTTTAGAACAAGCGATCGCTGCTTTAATGAATGGTTCCCCTCACCTTCCTTCTCTCCCTTAGTTAAAGTTTGCTAAAAAAGTTTTTCTTGGGGATAGATAGGTTTTGGGGTGTTAGGGAATTTAGCTAAAATTTCCCCATCTCCCTAAATCCCTATCTCCTAATACCAATAGACATCTCCAAAAATTTATAAGTCAGTCACAGCAAGGAAGAGAGGCAGATTAGACCAAGAGTCAAAATTAGCTCTCAAAACCGATTAATCAGGGTTTAAAGAGACAAAATCCAATTTTGACCGAAAAATATGCCTAATTATAACTGGAATTCCCCGTTGACAAAAAGCCATAACCTGTGCTGTAGAAGGGATTAAGAGAATTTCCGCCGCCCCGTTACTGGGTACAAATTAGGGAAAATCCCAATAAATCTAACGCTTTTTGTTGCAGTTGAGTCGGTCGAGTTATCTTAGAAAAACGATAACTTTCCTCTCTAATCGTACATTCCACTGTATTCAAGCAAATTGTCCCCAGGTCTTCCAACAAAGTCCGAAAGCTATGCACAGGAAAGTTCTCTTGATTCCGTTTTTTTCTCTCTTTAGATTGCACCGATTCACTGCGACTCGCCTTAATCACATTCAGAGAACCATCATCAATTTCTTCATCCTCAAATAACAAAGGAGCCAAAGACTGTTTTAAATGCCATTCCACATAATAAGCCAACATACATAAAAAGATATGAGCTTTGACTCTATCACCCTTATAATGATAGATAGGACGTACCTTTAAATCAATTGACTTATAACAGCGAAATGCC
>NZ_JADBUN010000065.1:0-10038 GCF_020245625.1 Microcystis sp. M049S2
CCCACTTCCCCACTTCCCCACTTCCCCACTTCCCCACTTCCCCACTTCCCCACTTCCCCACTTCCCCACTTCCCCACTTCCCCACTTCCCCACTTCCCCACGAGAAACTTTTTGCTGCAAACCCTAGATAGTCAACAGCTGACCATGACCACGGTGATATTATCGGAACCGCCAGCTTTTTTGGCTGCTGCCACTAAATTCTCGACAATTTCCTGACAATCGGCACCGGTTTGCAAATAATCGCTAATTTCCTCGTCGGACAGTTCTTCCGTCAAACCATCACTACAGAGAATCAAACTATCGCCGGATTGCAGATCGAGGGGAGACACGGTCACTGGGGGCAAATTGCGACGACCAAGGCATTGAAATAAAACGTGCCGCCAAGGGTGGTTTTTGGCTTCTTCTTCGGACAGATCGCCCATTTTTATCGCCCTAGCTACCCAGGTATGATCCTCCGTCACCTGTTCTAATTTTTGCTCACGAAAGCGATAGAGACGGGAATCACCAATATGGGTGTACCAAGAGCCATCATCTCGGAAGATAGCCATGACTAGGGTTGTCCCCATGTCCTGTCTTTCGGGATTTTTCAGCTGATCTTCGATAATCTTCTCGTTAGCGACGGTAATTGCCTCCTGCAGCAATTCCCCGGCAGCCCGGGGCGAATTCCAGTGTTCTTCTAGATGAGCTTGGATAGTTTCAGTGGCGATTTGACTAGCTTCCTGGCCCCCCGCATGACCCCCCATACCATCGGCAACGATAAAAAAGCGCCGCTCGGGGTCGATATAATAACTATCCTGATTAACCGATCGCACTACACCAGGATCGGTCAGTCCTCCAAAAGAAAGATTGTTCATCGAAATTTCTGCTGCTAACACAATATTTATTATCCCGCAATCAATTACATCATGCGATCCTGACGTTCAATTTTTCGCCAGAGTCTCACAAGAGCTATCCCCGGCAGCAGCGAAATCGCCATCGGCACTAAAGTTAACCAACCAAAACCACTGACGAATAGAAGCGTCGCTGAGATAAGTAAAGCACTGATCAGTAAAGTATAGTTGGTTCCCATTTGAATCATACCCAATCGCCGCAAAAGTCGATCGGATTCGCTGGAACGTACCCGGACACGGATATCACCCCGTTCTAATTTTTCGATCGTATCATCGATGCGTCGGGGTAAACTCAGGGCGGTGCTGCTCACTTGGGCTGCTTGTCGTCCTAACTCATCGAGGATATTACTGCCATTATTTCCTGTCATATCATTTACTAATTGCAGGGCAAAAGGTTGGGCCACTTCCATAAAGTTAAATTCGGGATCGAGTCCTTTGCCTACCCCTTCTAGGGTGGAAAATGCTCGCATGACGAAGGTAAAGGTAGCGGGAAAGCGAAAAGGCTGATCATAGGCGATTTCATAGAGATCATCGCTGATAGAGGCCACGGACTGCTCCTCAAAGGGTTTATCCATGAAGTTATCGAGCATATACTGGATCGATCGCCGCACTGCTCCCATATCACCATTAGCAGTTAATGCTCCTAAATCCACCAGAGAAGTGACCACGCGATCGGCATCTTTTTGGGCAATTCCCAAGAGAGTCTGCATTAATTTTTCGCGCACGTTGGTTTTGATTTGTCCCATCATGCCGAAATCGTAGAAAATTAGGGAGCCATCACTATCAACGGCAATATTGCCAGGGTGAGGATCTGCGTGAAAAAAGCCGTTATTGAGTAGTTGAATTAGATAAGCTTTTGCCCCTAGTTTAGCCAACAATTTGCGATCGAGTCCGGCCGCTTCTAGGGCTTCATAATGACTGATTTTGATGCCGGGGAGGTATTCTAGGGTTAAAACCCGGGGAGAGGTGTAGCGCCAATAGACTTTCGGTACTTTGACCCAATCTTCCCCGCGAAAATTACGGCGAAAAGTGTCAGCGTTACGACCTTCGTTGAGATAATCGGTTTCTTCCCAGAGGATTTTACAGCATTCTTCATAAATACCAGTCCAATCGCGACCTTTACCCCATTTGGGATGATTTTGGAAGTATTGGGCGATTTTTTTTAGGATGGTCAGATCGATACTAAATAATTTTTTCAATCCAGGCCGTTGGACTTTGACCACCACATCTTCCCCGGTCTTCAGTTGGGCCCGGTGAACTTGCCCTAAACTAGCGGCTGCTAGGGGAATAGGATCAAAGCTTTTAAAGAGTTGATTGAGGGGTTTACCGAGGGATACCTCGATGATTTTGCTGGCCTGTTCGTAGGTAAATGCGGGAACCTGATCCTGTAGTTTCGATAATTCTTCCACATATTCGAGGGGAAAAAGATCGGCCCGGGTGGAGAACAGTTGACCGACTTTAATAAAAGTTGGACCCAATTCTAGCATGGTTTCCCGAATCCAAGCGGCTTGTTTTCTGCGTCTGCTGGCGAGTTTTTCCTCGCTATAGCCGCCGTTATAGCTCCATTTTTTACCGTTGAGCCAGAATTGATAAAGTACAGTCAGAACGAATCGCCAAATATCTAGACGACGACGATTGATGGAATAGTTTTCTCGATTCCAACGATAGCTATTTTTGGCGACTTGGAGGGCCGGCATTGCTGGGTTTAACTCTGGGGTAACGGGGACGGGTAGAAGGGCTGACACGCAGTTTTTGGGGCTTTAAAGCGACTAAAAGAGGGTTTTTGGTTAATTCCGGTAGTTTTTTAGTTCCGAGCGCAATTGGGCGATTTCGGCCCGCATTTCGTCGATGTTTTCCTGCACATCGGCACTGGAGGAACCACTGGAGTCTGTACCAGTATATACTCCCTTTTCCATGGCTCGATCGGCTCTCATTTGCACTTCTTCGACGAATTGCCGCAGGTTTTCCCGTTGTTCGGCATCAAATTTGCCTAATTCGCTTAAAGCGTTGGTAAACGCATCTTCTAGCTGTTCACTGACCACTTCAGCGATCGCTCGTCCGAGGAAAAAGGCGTGAATAACGGGGTTGGTCATAATCTTAAATGGATGTTTTCGCTTGCTGGGGTTTGTGGACGGGAAAGGCGATAATAGATTCCCTAACTACTAGGTTAGGCGACAGAACCAGAAAAGGCAAATCGTTTTTCTGAAAAGGGAGGTGAGACCAAATCCGTTTTCAATAGTGTGATTAACTCTCAAGTTATGAATTGTTTCTCCCTTCTCCCTTCTCCCCACACCCTACACCCTACACCCTACACCCCACTCTCCTATGCCTTTTAAACAGGATTTAGTATGAGACTGGGAGGTTAATCGACAAAATCAGGGGAAAGAAAGGGTGCTAAGGGAGCAAAATCCGATTCGATCGCGTCGAGAATTATCGCTGAAATCAACCCGATTAGCGAAATAATAGTGTCATCAACAATATCAGTCCCCGGAGAGTTAAGATGCTCAGAAAACGTTTATTAATCCCCTTAATATTATCCCTAGTCACTTTTGGTTTAGTGGTGGCCTGTAATTCCGGCACTCCCACCAGTCAAACTAACCCCAGTCCCGCAGAAAACGCCGCCACTGGTGCTATTCCCATCGGCGCAGCTTTAGCTCAAACCAGCAATCTCGCCCTATTGGGACAGGAACAGGTGATCGGTGTCAAGATGGCTGAAACATATTTTAATAAAAAGGGCGGAGTCAATGGAACACCGATTAAAGTTATTATCCAGGATGTGGCTGGGGATGAACAGGGCGCAATCAACGCCATTAATACCCTAATCACTCAAGATAAAGTGGTGGGTATTCTTGGTCCCTCCCTGTCCCAACAAGCTTTTGCCGCTAGTCCGATCGCCGATCGAGCTAAAGTTCCCATTCTCGGTCCGTCTAATACCGCTAAAGGTATCCCCCAGATCGGTGAATATGTGGGTAGGGTGTCTGCTCCTGTGGCTGTGGTTGCTCCCAATGCGGTTAAAACCGCTTTAAAAATCGATCCCAAGATTAAAAAAGTGGCTGTCTTTTTTGCCCAAAATGATGCTTTTAGTAAATCGGAAACGGAAACTTTTCAAGAAACCCTAAAGAGTTTAAATCTTGATATTATCACCGTGCAGAAATTCCAAACCACCGATACAGATTTTCAAAACCAAGCCACCGCCGCTATTAATATTAAACCGGATTTAGTGGTTATTTCTGGTTTGGTTGCTGACGGAGGAAATTTGGTCAAACAGCTGCGACAATTAGGCTATCAGGGGTTAATTATTGGTGGCAACGGTTTAAATACTTCTAATATTTTCCCGGTTTGTCAAGCTCAATGTGATGGTATTCTCATCGCTCAAGCTTATAACCCGGAATTAGATAATCCTATTAATCGGGATTTTGTCGGCGCTTATACAGCAGAAAATAAAAAAGCACCGCCCCAATTTACCGCTCAAGCTTTTACGGGAATTCAAGTTTTTGTCGAGGCATTAAAACGGGTAGATGATAAAAATAAACTCAGTACACTTTCCCTCGAACAAATTCGCCAACAATTAAATCAGGAAATCTTAGCGGGTAAGTATGTCACTGTACTAGGAGATATTGCTTTTACTCCCGAAGGGGAAATCATTCAGGATAAATTCTCCGTGGCACAAATTAAAATGGATGCCGATGGTAAAAATGGTAAATTTACTTTTGTGAAAAATTAATCAGTAAAGGGTTCTTCTCATTTCTATCTCGTTGCAAGGAACTCCCTTGCAACGCATTTCCAGAGGTTCTAGCTTTTGTGTAATACTAAATCCTGTTTAAAGTGTTTAAGACTATTAAATTTGTGACTTCCCCTCACCTATAGGTGAGCAGCAGAAGTTATTCAAAGAGGGCGAATGCAATTCGCCCCTACAATAATATTATTGCGCCAATGGTAGGGGCGCACCGCGTGCGCCCAAAATGTCCTCTAGATATTTGTCCAAAATTGAGATGCACCCAAATTATCCCTATTCTTCTTCCTTCCACACAAAAACCAGAAGAGCCTTGCTCTCAGCTAGTTCTGGAATTTCTGGGGATTATTAGTAGTGAAATTTACAGGAAACAATAACAATTTCTTGATCAGACACGCTATGAACTAGGCGATGTTCTTTTGTAATGCGTCGTGACCACAATCCTGATAGTTCATGTTTTAATGCTTCTGGTTTTCCTAATCCAGAAAAAGGCTATCTTTGAACATCTTTAATCAGGCTGACAATTTTAGCGTAAACTTTTTTATCTGCGATCACCCATTGATTAAACTCATCAAAACTTCGGGTTAGAAAGGCGACTTTCCTCATAAGTTAGCAGCATCTACATAAATATAACTATCAGGATTTTTCAGAGATTCTATTGCCTCTTGGAGATGTTGACGGTTAGCTTCTGTGGAAAGCAGATAGTCCGTTTCATCCATTCCAGCAGCTTCTTTAATCAACAAAATCGCTTCGACAACTGTTCCTTCTGGTAAGTCGAGGGGAGGTAAACTAAGTTGACCATTTTTGATGATTGTTTGGTATTTTAGTGCATTCATATAATTTTACTATTCTTGAGATTTTATTAATTATAGCAGTTTCAATGATAACTTGGCTCTTCTCGTTTCTGTGTGCAAGGAAGAAGAATAGGGATAATTTTCCAGAAATATAGTCTTACCTCGTTGCCAGGGTATCCCTTGTAACACACTTCCAGAGGTTCTAGCTCTTGTGTAACCCATCAGGGAAGGGAGGGAGACACTCCCTCCCTTGTCCCCAGTGTTAAGAATGTTGGACATAGATAAACAGGCGATTTAGTGGGAAAAATGCGCTCGCTGTGGGTTAATCTGGTTAGAAGCGGGTCAATTCAGCCAATATAAACAGAATTTTGCCACAAAAGGAGTTATGGATTTAGCTAAACAGGTTTTATTGCTGTAACTGATGACCACAGCTACTACAAAAGCGATCGGTTGCCGCTACTTTTGCCCCGCATTGACTACAAAATCGCGTTTTACTGACGGTTTTTGCGTCTCCCATACTCATTTTCATATCTCCCATCTCCATTTCCATGGGGGCAAAATTCATCGACATATTACCCATTTTCATCGGTTGCATCGGTTGCATCGGTTGCATCGGTGAGGAGGAGAAACTGGTAGCGGTTGTCGATTGAGAGGACTGAGAAACTCCAGAGGTATGAGGGGAGGAAAAACCGATACTGCTCCCTTGAATTTGGATTCTGTGGGGTCCGGTTTCAGTGATAATTTCAATAATTGCCCCTTGGGGAATTATCTCTATTTGGGGTTCTTTTGTCCAAACTCCCGTGGCAAAACTACTGCTAGACTGCTGTTGTTGTCCCACAGCACCACTAGCGAGGGTTACAATCGTCTGCGGCCCTTGATTATCGAGATAGAGACGTTGTCCTGTGGGTAATTCACTATAAATAGCCATATTTTTGACAGTGAAAAGTAAAAAGTAAAAAGCTAGTTAACACCCCTAGGATCCAGTCTAGCGAGGATAAAAATGTTAGAGGATTTTCTTAAGAATTTTATCGACAAAAAAAGGGCGGTTTAACCCACCCTCACCATGTCTCAAGAAAACAAACTTTTTAACGGACGCTACCGGCTAATTTATCGACCCGAATCGGTTTCATCAGGTACAATTTGAGGAATTGCCAAGCATTAGAGGCGAAGATAGGCAATTTCTTCAGGAATTTAACTGGTGCGGCACTGTTTTCGCTATCGATCGCCCGTAATCCCTCGTTATTGCGAACACAAATTTCTAGGCGATCATAAAATTCAGGACTATCCACATCGAGAACAATCGGGAAGACGCGGCCGGCGGTTTCATTGGTCTTCTCGATTACATACTTATCGTACTCGCGAGCGTCCAAACCGAGAATGGCGTAGAAACCAGAACGCTGAGTATCATTGAGATACATCGTAGCGAAGACCGAAAGCAGGAAGAAACGACACCAGAGACGAGCGCGCCAATCATTAAGAATATCAGGCTGCGCACGCATGATCGCATCAAAGAAGTCCCCGTGACGGTTTTCGTCTTGACACCAATTCTCAAAGAAGTTAAAAATCGGATAAACCCGATCTTCGGGATGTTGTTCGAGATGACGATAAATGGTGATATAACGCCAATAACCGATTTTTTCGGAAAGATAGGTGGCGTAGAAGATAAATTTCGGTTTAAAGAAGGTGTAGTTACGGCTTTTGGTTAAAAATCCCAAGTCAAGGGAGAGGTTAAAATCCGATAAAGCCTTATTAAGGAACCCAGCATGACGCGCTTCGTCCCGGGACATGAGGTTAAAGCATTCCGCGAGAACGGGATTTCTGTTTTTTAAACGTCTGCCGAGTTCTTTGTAGAGAAGAAAGCCGGAAAATTCGGCCGTGCAGGATCTTTCCAGAAATTCCACGAATAAGCGGCGAGTTTCGCCATCAATATGCTCCCAAGAGCGATCGAATTCTTGATTGCGAACGAAGTGATGCCGGTTATAATCGGTACGGAATTCCTCTAAAATCGCTTTCAGTTCTTCCTCGTTAGCGGCGATCGACATTTCCGCCATCGCTTCAAAATCAGTGGTGTAGAAGCGGGGAGTGAGGATCGTTTCTTTAGCGGGAACTTTTATACCCGGACGGATTTCCTCGAATTCTGGTTTTTGGATCGTGCTGACCATAGGGATTATTGATTTTACTCTGGGATGATGATTGAGACGAGTAAAGGCTCTGAGATGATAATGACGAGCCGTGAAAAAACGGCTAGGATTCACTATAGCAAGCTCTCAGCCCTAGACTCCCTTCCTGTTCATTAAAAGTTACAACTCTTAATTAAGCTGTGTAAACAAACGCGGCTTTTTCCCCAGGAGTCTTGACAACTGTTCGGAGATGTGGGGTGATATGGGGAAAACTTCTGGCGATTGCGCCTAAATAGAGTATTATGCAGAAAGTTTTCGTATATTTTTACTCTGGAGAGTGTTATGCAGAAAGTTGACCTATAATATGTAGTTATGCCGCTTAGTCCTTGGTAGGGGCGTAACCGGAGGCGAAGCTTTTGGGATGTAGGGTTAGACTGGCGGAAAGTTTTTAGTAAAATGTAATTTAAGGTTACTTGTGAGCAAACATTGCTCTGGAGAAAATTTCATAGTATAATCAGCGCCGAGCCAAATACATACTGAACGCAGATGCTTGAAGAATTTGTGAGCTTAGGGAAGTGGTGGCTTCCTAACAAACCAGAAGTAGTAATTCCAGGAAAACTAAGCTTTTCGCCTGAGAGTGGCGCAACATTAGAATTAATTGGTTCGTTTTATAGTTCACACCTTAAAGAGATAGGTCAGGTAAAGATTTCTTCCATTGAAGGGGAATCAAATCTAACATCAGCTGTACGACTTGACTTTATAAAGCCTGAGGAAATCATTATTCTCGGTTTGCTTGATAACAATGAAAAAATTACCTTATACAGGTGTTCTGGACAAGTTAAAAGCTTTGAATTTACAAAACTCACAGCGAGTCTTTCATTCAATGTCGAGTATGTTTTTAGAAAAATTCACTTTGAATATGAACAGGACATAAAATTGAAATCTATTTCTGTTCAATATTCTCATCTAGAGAAATGGGTTGGCAAATCTGGAATGCAGTTTTCTGTAGAAGAGAACGAAATATGGATGAGTTATCAGCCGCCATCGAGTATTCATTTGGCGAAAATTGGCAGTCTGGATTTATATATTACCTTTTCTTCAGTATGTGTTTATCCATTTTACCCTGACGCGTACAATGCAAGTATTGAGCAAAAAACTTATCTGACCATACAAAATCCCTGCAATAAACCAATAGATGATTGTGTCAATTTATTGATAAAATTTAGTGATTTGTTAAGCTTTGCAATGACAAAAGCAACTTCAGTAATTAAGGTTACTGGGAAAGCAGATGTCATTCATGAAAAGCCTGTACAGCAAGCAAATGGAGATTTCACACTGGAAAAAGAGGCGCGGGAAACTCAAGTCATCATAATATTTGATTTATGGAATCCTACGAAGAGTTCTGAGATAAACTTGTCCCACGATAAAATGCTATTTCGATTTAGTGATGTAGAAAACAATTTGGGATCATTCTTTGAAGCATGGATTAATAAAAGGGAGGAATATGAACCTGTTTTTGACTTGTTAATGGCAACAATGTATAGCTCTAGCCTTTACTTGGGTTATAAATTTCTAAATATAATCCAAGCTTTGGAGGCTTATCATACAAGCAAGTATGAAGATTCATATCAAGATAAAAAGATTTACGAAAAAGGACTTTATAAGAAATTTAGAGAGGTATTGGACAAATTTCCAAGTGAAAGTGATAATCAAGAAAATGGAATTAGTGATGAGTTTAGAAAGGCTTTAAAGGGAAAACTAAAAAATCAAACAAGCTTTACTTTAGAGACAAGACTCAAAGAAATTCTTAATAAAGTGTCCTCCTTGCTGCCAAATAATTTTATAGGAAACGAAAAAGATAGGGAATTATTTTCTAAGAGAGCTTCTGCAACTCGGAATGCATTGACGCATCATAATAAAGAAAAACGACAACAGGCGGCAAGGGGTCGGGAGTTATTTCAACTTTTTCATACGTTGACTGTGATTCTACAAATTTGCTTATTAAGAGAGCTAAACCTTCCCGATGAGTCTATTAAAATTCTTGTAGAGCGAAATAGAGCAGATCAGAAAGAATGGCGACCACCTTCAAACTGATTAACCACTCACGATTATATTGCTTGTTAAGTGCGATCGCCGATCTTGTAGGGTGCGTTCCCTAATGCAAGTCCTACTGCTCCACTGATCGATTTTTGGGGAACGCACCATGCACATTTATTGCAGCCGTGGGTTAAAGTGCGATGCTGCTCTGGTGGGTTGAGTTCTGGATTGGCAACCTGTCACCGAGCAAACCCGACGATGTTGGAATGATTCTGATAGCTGACGGCTAATAGCTAAGGGTTATCAATGCTAGGATAAAGGCCTGAGTAGAGAACGATCGAGCCAAAGCCATGTCATCGACAGAAGTAAAAACCCCACCCCCAGACAGTACCGAATTCCTCGATGAGTTACCCGGAGAAGTGGAAATGTCCTTATTTGACCACTTGGAGGAGTTGCGGCGCCGG
>NZ_JADBUN010000066.1:0-21044 GCF_020245625.1 Microcystis sp. M049S2
TCCAGCTACATCAAATGTTCCAAAAAAATATAGAAGAGCTAATGCAAATTAGCCGCTATCGGTTGAAGGATTACATCAAAGGACAAAGAGCGATATCGCTTGCCCTATCTACCTTCTAGCTCGCTTGTCCCCCTCTCAGGTGGAAGAGCTAAGAGGTGGTATTTAGGGCGATCGCCTTAGAAACCCTTTCATCCAGTGCGATCGCTATCTTCTTGTTAATTAAACTTTAAAACCGCGATCATTTTGGTTTTTGAAAGAGCGATCGCCGTGTTACCCTAGTGGACAGAAAGTCATCTACAAGCGATCAGTTGAAGCCATGAGTGAAGCAGTTGTAACACTTCTTAGACAGTTCAAAAAACTTTCAGCCAGAGAAATATCTAAGTTCCTTGCTTTAATTCAACGATAATAAGTCTCCCTTAATGACTACAACCATTTCTATGCTACAATATACATTTACTAACTATTTTGAAAATGATGTTTTAACAAAACGCCCTTACCTCAAAAAAGAATGGTGTATTTACGTTATCGAAAACCCTATTCGCTGTGAACCTCAAGAAGATAATCGTTTTCGCTTTTGGGCGCAGATAAAAGAATTTGGCGATCGATACCTGAGAGTCATTACTCTAGAAGATAAGCTGACTATCCACAACGCCTTTCCAGACCGGAGCTTTAAACCATGAAGATTAACTACTACCCAGAAACAGACTCCCTTTATATCCACCTTGCAGACAAATCCAGTGTTGATAGCCAAGAAATTTCAGAAGGAGTCGTTGCCGATTACGATGAATTAGGGAACCTAGTCGGTTTAGACATTGATAATGCCAGCAAAAAAGTGCAACTCGGTGAATTTATTATCAATCAACTCCCCCTCGTCCCCCTGAAAGCATCTGCATAAGTTTAAGTAAATTAGGGAGAAATAAAGCGGCGATCAGCGTGTTACTCTAAATGATTTTTAATAGCCACAACTTTTAACCCATTCCCTTAACTGATCCTCATCAATTTCTTCCTCTGCTTCAACCCCAGTTATCCATTCCTGCGGATCAGCTAAATTTTCCAATCTCTTAATTCTAAAGCTTCTGCTGATGTAATTTCAGGGTCATCTTCAAGAATAATAATGACCTCTACTTTTCTCCCAGGGAAAAGCTGATCTGACTGAATTTCTAGACGACCATCCGATTGAACAAAAATTGTTTGGCGAATCGCTTGAGTCATTAGTAACCTCTTGTATCTTGTTAATGTTAATGTAGGCTAAAAATTTACCTTCACTCATCAAATTCAATTTTTTTTAGACTGAGTATGCTATCTAACAAGTCTTTTTACTCTTGAATACGACATATTTTTATAATATTACGTTACGCCATGCCGACCAATCTTGCCGTTGCTTGAACTGTCAAAACAGTGCGATCGCCGATTGCGTAGGGTGCGTCCCATTATCCCACTAATCGAAAAGCAGCATCAATCGGCAATTGTAACGGTAAGGATTGATTCCAGCGTTTCGAGAAAAATAAAATCTCCAAATTCTCAATCTCCCCAGAAGTCGGATTTAGACGAGCGACAATTTCATCCCCAATCTCCTCCGACTCTTGATCTGCGTAGGGAGAACAGACATCTACATAAAGAATATCTCCCGTCGGGTCATAGCGAAAAGTTAGATTTTTTTCCATACCATTATTCCCCCTGTAATTTTTCGGGCTGTGTATATAGTCACGATCCAATGACGACTAAGAGCAGTTTGGGAAACCACCACCAGAATTAAAAATCGTCCCGTCCGAATCGTTGAAAACCACTTAGAAAATAACAACGCCTTTTCATCGCGATCGCTAGAACGAATTAAATCTGGATCAGCTAAAGTCTGGGCTAATTGCTCCTCATAATCGGGTAATGTACCCGGATGGCGATCAATAATATGCTGTTCTCGCTCATCGGTTAATTCAACCTCTACCTCTAAATAACTACAGAAAAAAGACCTTGCCAAATTTTCTTCATGTCTCCAAAACTGATCTTAAATTTAAAAACCAAAACTTAATCATTGGCGATCGCAGCTGCCAATATCAGAGACATGAAACGTGAAAACAACTCAGCCTTGCGACAAAGCATAAACTAATTGCTCTTGATCAGAAGCCCCAATCAGTCCTTCCTCTGAAGACATTTTAACATCAATCCCTCGTATCCTTAAACCTTTGGCGATCGCCTAAGAAACACTTTCATCCAGAGCGATCACTGCCTTCTTGTTAATTAAACTTTAAAACTGCAATTATTTTAGCCTTGGAAACGTCAATCGCCGTGTTACCCCAAGGGATAGAAAATAGTCTACGAGCTATCAGTTAAAGCTATGAGTGAAGCAGTTGTAACATTTCTCATTCCGATCGCTGATCCCATAGGATGGTTTAGCATACTGTAACCCGTCAAAAACGTTGATGACTAAGGCAAGTATTTTTTAGTATTGCAAAATTTAGAAAATTTTGCGGTCGCGGTTTTATTGTTGATGGTTGATAAGGGGCGTTTTTCAAAACAATTTGCCTTGAAAACTTAATGCTAAAATGAAATTAAGTCAACAAAAATCTAATGCCTGATTTTCAGACCTTTATCGGTATCCTTACCACCCTATTCGTCTTTTTAACAGGAATAATCCTCAACTATGACTCAATCCAACTCGGCAACGAACAAATTATCATCCCCCAATGGTTCGGACTTCTCTTCGCAGGGATTACTTTCAGCCTTGTTACATTGGATCAAATCCTACGGGGGCTTGTCCGACTTGAAAAAACAGAACGAGAAACTCGCCGAACTCGAATCGAAACTCGATACCGTACTGCAATCATCCGATTCCAACTTAACCCCAACAACTTCCACAGAAACCAACTAGCAGATATTTTAGCCCTACTTGAAGAATACCGAGATACACTTTAGTGCAATTCTTGAGGGCGATCGCCGATCTTGTCGGAGGTCAGTGCGATCGCCCTCTTCTTGTTAATCTTGTTGTTAATTAAACTTTAAAACCGCGATCACCTACGCAAATCCGTCTTACGGTTGCTTGAACTATCAAAACAGATTAGAAAGGCGGTAACTGAAAATGACCAGCGACAATCCCCGGAACGGTAATATCCTCATCCAATTCTTCCCACCGTAGAGCATAGCCATTTACTTCAACCTTAACTGCAGCCAATTGCTCATTCGTTGCTTGTTTCAAAATACGGAAGCGATCGCCAGGAAAACCAATAATACGTCCATCACTGAGTTCAACGTATATCATGCGTTCTTCTGCCCAGGCTCGAATGGCGGCAGGCTCAACAGTCATTGTAGGATTAATGTTTGTGGAAATCACGATAAGCACTCCTTAAAAGGTCTTGATTTTTATAAACTAGCCTCTCTACTTCCCGTAGCTCATGGGAAGGAATACCACGATTGGAAGCTAAAATGATTATCGGTTCAAGCCAAAATTTACATTCACCATCAGGAGAACGTACATGAATATGTGGCGGTTCGGAACCTTCATCGGAATAGAAGTGAAACCGAAAATGTCCAATTCTAATGACCGTTGGCATTCAGTGAAATTCGTAATCATTGAGAGTTGCTGGTTCTTTATTATAGTCGGAAATTGTAGCGATCATTGTCGCACGCCAATCAGACCGATAAGGACTTTCAGAGCGCTCGCCAATCGCGTAGGGTGCAATTAACGCACCTTTTTATTTTTATTGGCTTATTATATGCGTTCTTTATCGAAAGCCTCAATTAATATCTATTCAGGAGACATTATAATACCAATTTTCAATAGTCGTGACTAACATCTAAAAGCGCAATTCCTGTCCGAGAGCGGAATTGCGCTTTGGAATAATCAACTAAGTCTGTCATCACTTTTGAAAAATGATATAACATCAATCTCTCGCATCCTTAAACCTTTGTTGATCGCCTAAGAAACCCTTTCATCCAGTGCGATCGCTTTAGTCTTGGCAACTGCGATCGCTGGTGGGCATTGTTAAGTTTTCTTGAACGGGCGATTTTCGTGATCAAGAGTAGAACCATCAATATCGCTCTTGGAGGGAGTCTGGCAAAAGTCTTACAGTCTCTAAACTCTAGCTCTCTTATGGGGTAAGCCTTCAAGCTATCGCTAACTAACAGAAACTCGAAATTTGAGTTTTTATGAGAAAAAAAGTTAGCGATTACTTGTCAAGCAAGGGTTTCAGAATCTAGATTCGGTCAGGGATTTCCGAAAGTCCCAGAAGAGCGATATTTATGGTTCGGTTGGCTCTTGGTATGATACGGATGTCTGGGGGGAAATGGGTGTTATACATTCCAGTCAAATTAAATTTGACAACTAGAGATCGCTTTTCTGCGGGAACACAGAAACGGGTAGAATCGATCAATGCAGTTGTTTTCTTTCGAGGTGTCGTCATTACTAAGAAAGCTACCCGTTCCTTAGCCGGTATTGCCGGAATTGTCGCCGTTGCCACCTTAATCAGTAAGGTTTTTGGTTTAGTCCGCGAACAGGTAATCGCCGCTGCCTACGGTGTTGGGCCGGTGGTGAACGCCTACGCTTTTGCCTACGTTATCCCCGGTTTTCTGTTAATTCTCCTCGGTGGCATTAACGGCCCCTTTCATAGCGCTTTGGTCAGTGTTTTGGCCAAAAGAGATAAATCCGAGTCCGCGCCGATTGTCGAGACTATTACCACCCTAGTCAGCGCGATTTTATTAGCTGTCACCGTCTTTTTAATCGTTTTTGCCAATATTTTTATCGATGTTCTCGCTCCCGGTTTAGATGCCGCCACCCGCAGCATGGCCATTCAACAACTGCAAATTATGGCCCCCATGGCGGTTTTAGCTGGTTTAATCGGCATCGGTTTCGGTACTCTCAACGCGGCAGACCAATACTGGCTACCGAGTCTCAGTCCGCTTTTTTCCAGTGTGGCGGTGATTATCGGGGTGGGTTTGCTGGCCTGGTCACTTGGCGATCGCATTGATGAGCCGCAATATATTCAACTGGGGGGTTTTGTCCTCGCCGGCGGTACTCTCGTCGGGGCGCTCTGGCAATGGTTAGCACAAGTGGGCGCACAAGTCAAGGCAGGTTTAGGAAAATTAATATTTCGTTGGGATTGGCGGATTCCGGGGGTGTCGGAGGTGTTGCGGGTGATGATTCCGGCGACCTTATCTTCGGGAATGTTGCATATTAACGTTTATACGGACCTCTTTTTCGCTTCTTTTATCGAAAATGCCGCCGCATCCATGCGTTACGCCAGTTTTATCGTTCTCACGCCCTTGGGCATCATGTCTAACATGATTCTCGTGCCGTTTATGCCGATATTTTCTCGACTGACGGAACCAGAAAATTGGGGAGAATTGAAGCAAAGAATCCGTCAGGGTTTATTATTGACGGCTTTAACCATGTTACCCTTCACGGCTATCTTTATCGCCCTCGCTTTCCCGGTAGTGCGAGTTATCTATCAACGGGGTGCCTTTAATCTGGCTGCCTCGGAACAGGTGGTTCCCGTATTAATGGCCTACGGTTTCGGGATGTTTTTCTATCTCGGTCGCGATGTTTTAGTACGAGTGTTCTATGCTTTGGGTGATGGCGACACTCCCTTTAAGGTGAGTATGGTGAATATTTTTCTCAATGGTGTGCTGGATTTCCTCTTGTATAGACCTTTTGGTACTCCGGGGATTGTTTTAGCAACCGTGGGGGTTAATATCATTTCTATGGGCATTTTTACGGTAATTTTAAATCGTCGTTTAGGGGGTTTACCTCTAGGAGAATGGGGTTTATCCTTATTGGGATTAACGGTAATTACAATGCTTTCTGGTGTTGCTAGTTGGGGAGCTAGTTGGGGTTGGGAAAAGGTTTTCGGTGCTGGTAATATTTTCCTACAATTATTACAGTTGGGTTTTGCTTCGACCTTAGCGGTGGGTTTATTCCTCCTCGGTGCGATGTTATTGAAGTTACCAGAATTAGACCTGTTAATCTCGCGAGTTCGTCAGAAGTTCTTGAAAAAATCTTAGGTTTAAGTTGCTGCCTCACCTCATCATTACATAGGGTTTGCTGAAAAAGTTTTTTCTGGGTGTAGGGTGTAGGGTGTGGGGTGTGGGGTTTTACCGATTTTCATCTGGTCAATTATCTAATTTTCAGGGAAAAAGTCCCTGAGATAATTAGAACCAGATATTTTCGGAGGTAGGGGTGCAGAATTGCGAAAGGTTATTTATTTTTAGGAATTGGGGGCAGTTGCGGTGATTTTCGGCGAGAATTAGAACCGGATATTTTCGGGGGTAGGGGTGCAGAATTGCGATTAGATAAACTTTGAAGGCTCTTTTTCATATTAGCAGGTTCTGGCAGTTCTAGAGTTACCCCTTCTCTAGCGGTCATTGTTTCCTCTGGTAGGCATAAATCAAAAACAAAGGCAGAATTATTGGTTAAATCAGCAAATTCTAATTTTATCATCTCCGCAGAGGATTCTAGTGCTAATAAAGGTTCAATTTCGGTTTTAATTAACTGTTCTAATTGAGCCAGATAATTGATCTTAACAGGAGTAACAATTAAAGTTAAGGTTTCTTGCCAACCTTGCCCCCCCAATTCTGCCAGAATATCCCCATAACAGCGAATATTCCAGCTACCTATTCCTAAATCTCGATAGGAAAAAATTTCTAGCCAACCCCCGGCATCCGATCGATAATAATGGGTATATCGTTCGCTACTTTGGGGAGATTCGTAATCGATACGCACTTCAATATGAGCAAAAGGAGAATCCAGACGGGCCAAAAGACGATAGTTTCCCGAGACAATTTCTAGAGAATTATTAGAAATTGTGTGTCCGTGATTCTCCCCTTGTTTTTGCAGTATAAATTCCATAATCTTAGCCTAGGACTGATGTTTGGCCTCTTAGGTTTGGTGGGTAAAATGTATTCTAGGATACAGTCCCGCCAGCGAGCGAGTGGGCTGCATCTCACATTTGCAGGAATACCGACAATCAGCAATTATCAGTGACTCTTAGATGATGACAAATGTATCAGCAGCTGCGTGTAAGCATCCCACCGAAAAACTAATGCGCGGGGGGTTTGGGGGCGGCGCCACGCCCCCAACGGGGGGGTTGGGGGGTTCTACCCCCCAAAAGCCTGGATTGAGTGGTAAAATCAGAAACAACGTCCGATTTTAGCAGAGGGTTTCCCCGTAAAAATCCCAACTTAGTAGATTTACAAAAATGAGATGCACCCAGCGAGTGGAACTAACCACAAAGGACACAAAGAATAAGAGAGCCTAATGTTTGCCCATGACGCTAAAACTTAGGATTTGTGCCGGGAGATTTGCGCTTTTAATTCCCCTGCTTGTGTCAATAAATCCGCTTGGGTTAGACTAATTTGTTCTTGGGTGGCCATCCATTTCAGTTGTACCGTGCCATTTTCAGCCTCAGCATCCCCCAAAATTATACAGCCCACGGCCTTAGCTCGATCGGCCCGTTTAAATTGTTTCCCGAAAGCGCTGCCGCTTAAGTCTAACTCGACGCTAAACCCCAATCCGCGTAATTGTTGCGCTAACACCGCACTGCGGGCCTCAGCTTTTTCTCCTTTGGAGACGAGATAAAAATCGGGAACCAAAAAAGATAAAGATTGCTTTTGTTGTAATAATATAATCAGACGTTCTAAACCGATTGCCCAACCCACTGCTGGTGTGTCTGGTCCGCCTAATTGAGCTATTAAACCATCATAACGACCACCACCGCAAACCGTGGCTTGAGCGCCTAAATCATCGGACTGAATTTCAAAGGCCGTATGGGTGTAATAGTCCAATCCTCGCACTAAACAGGGATTAAGATTATAGATAACTCCCAAATCGGTTAGTAAAGATTGCACCCGTTCAAAATGCTTTTGAGAATCACTGCCGATATGTTCAAGAATACTGGGGGCATTCTTACAGATAATCTTGGTTTTATCGTCCTTACTATCCAAAATTCGCAGGGGATTTTTTTCTAATCTCTGTTGAGAATCCGCGTCTAAATCAGCTTTGTAGGGAGTCAAATAATCTAGCAGGGCCTGACGATAATTTTGCCTATCTTGGGCATTTCCCAGGGAATTAAGGTCTAATTTTAGGTTTTCTAGCCCCACAGCTTTTAATATCTCGCTGGCAAGGGTAATTACTTCCACATCCGCCCTAGGGTCATCACTTCCCAACAATTCGACCCCAATTTGATGAAACTGTCGCTGCCTACCCGCTTGCGGACGTTCATAACGAAACATCGGCCCCTTATACCAGAGTCTTTGTACTCCTCCAGCGGCCTGTAATTTGTGTTCAATATAGGCGCGAACGACCCCAGCCGTTCCCTCCGGTCGCAAAGTCAGGGAACGTTGACCGCGATCAAAGAAAGTGTACATTTCTTTACCCACCACGTCCGTCGCTTCCCCGATACCCCGTTCAAAAAGTTGCGTCTGTTCAAAAATAGGAGTTCGTATCTCTTGATACAGCGCAGTCCCTAAAATTCTGCTGGCAGTTTCCTCTAACCACTGCCAGTAACCGACCTCCGCCGGTAAAATATCTTTTGTGCCTCGGATTGCCTGGATTTCGCCCATAGTTCTCTGTATTTTTATCCCTATTTGAACAATCTTAAACCGCTTAGAGTCACTAATACCGTCGATCCTTCATGACCGATGACACCAAGAGGTAAAGTTATATCACCGGCAAAATTGGCTATTAGCAATATGCCGATAAACGCGAGGGCGAAGGTGATATTCTGTTTAACGATGCGATTGGCACGACGACCAAGGTTAATCGCGCTGGGAATTTTGGCTAAATTATCGGACATAAGGATAATATCGGCCGTTTCCAAGGCCACATCACTACCAGCTTTTCCCATGGCAATCCCCACATTAGCCATAGCTAAAGCGGGCGCGTCATTAATGCCATCCCCCACCATAGCGACAGTGTGATATTTTTCTTGCAGATTTTGGATAACGGTTAACTTATCTTCGGGCAGTAAATCAGCGTAAACCTCCTCAATACCGAGTTTTTCAGCGACTTTATCGGCACTTTGTTGATTATCACCCGTAATTAAAACGATATGTTCGATACCGATCTTTTTTAGCTGCTTCACCAGATTAACTGCCGATTCCCGCAGGCTATCGGCCACAGCGATCGCACCAAGTATCTGATTCTCTTGTACTACCCAGACGAGGGTTTTACCTTCTTTTTGTAAACGTTCGCGGATAGCTAAAATATTCTGGTCAAGATCAGTAATATGGTCACGAATATAGGCAAAATTGCCCACAGATACCGACTTATCGGCAATTTTTCCCGTGATACCCCGTCCTGATACCGCTTGCACCTGATTAGCACTGAAGAAATTTATACCACGTTCCCTGGCTGTGGCGGTAATAGCGGATCCGATGGGATGTTCGGAACAGGATTCTAGGGATGCAGCCACCGCTAACACCTCATTTTCGCTGACTGCATGGATAGGGATAATTTCCACCACTTGCAACTTACCAAGGGTGAGAGTGCCGGTTTTATCAAAAGCAATCGCTCGTATGCGGCCGATCATCTCCAATCTTGCGCCATTTTTGAATAAAATCCCCTGTTTTGCCCCGTTAGCGATACCCGATAACAAAGCTGGCATAATTGAGGCCATTAAAGCACAGGGAGAAGCCACCACGAGAAAAATTAAGGCCCGATAGATAGTGGTTTCCCATGTCCAACCCCAGAAAAAAGGCGGTAAAATCCCGAAAATTAAGCCCAAAATCACGATAATTTTCGCATAACCCCGCTCGAAACCTTCGATAAACTCTTGGGAGGGAGGGGATTCATTTTGCGCTTTTTCTACCAAACGAATCACCCTCTCAATTAAGCGACTTTCGGGGAGAGTTTCCACCTTTAAACGTAGCACTCCCGCACCGTTGAGAGTTCCCGCAAAGACTTCTTCACCGATTGTTTTATCCACGGGAAGGGATTCTCCAGTAATTGGCGCTTGATTAATGGGACTGTTTCCCTCCATAATAATGCCGTCAATGGGGATTAATTCACCCGGTTTGACTAAAACTGTATCACCGATCCGTAATTGCTTGATAGGAACCTCTTTTTCCCTGTCTCCCGTGATTAATCTAGCAGTATCGGGAGTCATCGCCATGAGAGAACGAATATTGCGATCGGTTTTCGCCATGGCAATCTGTTCTAAAGCACCACTAATGGCGAAAATCAGGATTAAAACGGCTCCATCGATGATGAGATAGTAATTACTGTCCCAGAGTCCCAAAATCGCCGCCCCCAAGGCCGCTACAATCATTAACAGGTCCACATCTAGTTCTTTTTCCTCCCATAAAGTCGTCAATCCTGCTTGGGTACTCTCGTATCCTCCCACCACATAGGCGATCGCTAGTAGGATAAAAGCCGGGCCGATCAGATTAAGGTGTAGGCATAACCAACCAAAAAAGACTAAAATAGCGCAAATTCCTGCGGCAACTGCCGAGGAATACTCAGACAACCAAGAGGACGAGATACTCTGAATCATGGATCGATGGCAATTACTTTTCTCCCCATTCTAGAAAAAATTAGATCGATGCAGAAAACCCCTATGTGGTATTCACCGGTGCGAAGGCTCTCTTAGGTTTGCTGGTTAAAATGTATTCTAAGATACAGTCCTGCTGGCGAGGGAGTGGAAGGAACCACAGAGGCACAAAGGACACAAAGATCGATCACTACATTCAGTTAAACTGATCAGACAAAGAAGAGTGGAAGGAACCACAGAGGCACAAAGGACACAAAGATCGATCACTACATTCAGTTAAACTGATCAGACAAAGAAGAAGAGAGCCGTGCGAGTTACGAGGAAGCGGAAAATTGGCTATTAGAGGACGAATTTGAACCGGTAGAGGGACGACTTTCGGCAGTAGAGATATAATTTTCTTATCTCCTTGCCGCTTTTCTTCAAAACCCTGATTCTGTATGCTGTTTAGCAAGAATTAGCGATCGCCGCTTAACCGACTTAGGCCCTAATAGGTAAAATATAAGCTGGGAGATTATAGTGAGAAGTTATGAAGTTGACTGTAACACTTGACCGTGACGAGGATGGGGTTTGGGTTGTAGAATGCCCCAGTATTCCGGGTTGTGTCAGCCAAGGTCAAACGAGAGCAGAAGCTCTAGAAAATATCAGAGATGCGATTATCGCTTGCCTTGAAGTTCGTGCAGAACGTGGACTACCGCTCACGATTGAAACTTGTCAAGTAGAGGTAATGGCCTAATCATGTCCTCTGCTCTTCCTGTTCTCAGCGGACGTGAAGTAGTCCGAATATTTGAAACCTTTGGCTGGCAAGTTGCGCGTCAAAGTGCAAGCCATATCATTATGGTTAAGGAGGGTGAACAGGTAACACTCTCTGTTCCTGATCATCGTGAAGTGGCTAAAGGTACGCTTCGTAGTCTTATTCGTACTGCTGGAATTACTTTACAAGAATTTGTTTCTGGCATGAGATGAACAAACAAGTCGAGGAAGCGGAAAATTGGCTATTAGAGGACGAGTATGAACCCCGAAAGGGGCGACTTTCGGCAGTAGAGATATAATTTCCTTATCTTCCTTTCCCCCTTTCTTCGATGCTATCCTTACTAAAAAAGCGATGGAATTGGCTAAAATCGCTCTTTATTGGCAGTCCGAGGGCAATTAACCCCAAAAAAGTCAAAAATACTCCTCCAGAAGCCAGCGACGCACCAGAGGGATAGATTGAACTCATGAAAACCGACACGATTTTCTACCGACTTTTTCAAACCTTTCCCGATCTTCTGTTTGAGTTAATCGACTTTCCCAGGGAATTAGCCGATTTCTATCGATTTTCCTCCGTAGAGGTGAAACAACTATCTTTTCGCATCGATGGAGTCTTTCTACCAGAACGGCAAGATTTACCGATTTATTTTACCGAAGTTCAGTTTCAGAATGATCCGGAGTTTTATGCGCGTTTTTTCGCCGAAATTTTTCTCTATCTCAAACAGACGCAGTTAAAAAACAATTGGCGCGGGGTGGTGATCTATCCGAATCGAAGGGTGGAAAGGGAGAATATAGAGCGATATAGAGAGCTATTACAAGAAACAAGAGTACAAAGGATTTATCTCGATGAATTAGCTGATATTCCACCAGATTCGCTCGGATTAGCGACGCTAGAGTTAGTAAGCTTACCCGAAGCGCAAGTGATCAACCAAGGAAGGGAGTTAATCGTGCGAGTGAGGGAAACGGGGGTAGAAAATCGCCAACAGGAACTTTTAGAATTGATAGAGACGATTTTGATTTACAAGTTGCCGCGGATTAATCGAAAGGAGATAGAAGCTATGTTTAGTTTAAGCGAGTTAAGACAGACGCGTGTGTTTCAGGAGGCCCTAGAGGAAGGTCGTCAAGAAGGTCGTCAAGAAGGTCGTCAAGAAGGTCGTCAAGAAGGTCGTCAAGAAGGTCGTCAAGAAGGTCGCCAAGAAGGTCGTCAAGAAGGGGAAATCATCGGAAAATTGGCTTCTGTTCCCTTATTATTGCGAGCGGGGGTTAATCCCCAAGAAATCGCCGCTTCTCTGGGATTATCTCTCGAACAGGTCTTAGAATTGGCTCGCTCGCTGGAAGATAGCGATCGCTAGGGTATTTTCAGAAGTTTGATTGCTGATTTCCCCTTTTAGGACGAGTATGAACCCCGAAAGGGACGACTTTCGGCAGTAGAGATATAATTTTCTTATCTTCCTTTCCCCCTTTCTTCGATGCTATCCTTACTAAAAAAGCTCTGGAATTGGCTAAAATCGCTCTTTATTGCCAGTCCGAGGGCAATTAACCCCAAAGAAGTCAAAAATACTCCTCCAGAACCCAGCGATGGGGAATATGAAGGGATATTGATGGGGTTATTCGAGCAGGTGGCGGCGGGAACCACTACCGGCGGGTTACGGGGATGGCTATACAGTCGCCATTGTGACGATAAAAAGCTGGCGCGGTGGTTAGAGGTCAAAAGCGAGGAATGGCTACGGTATCCGGAAGATTATCAAACTTTAGGGCGAGATCTGGCGGCTTTAGGGAAGGTGATGACGGGAAATCTGGGGGAAGTGTCCCAACGGATTAGCCTCCAGTTACGCGACGCGGTGAGGGATGTTTCCGGTGTGGAGGGGGAAAATCTAGACTCAAAGGAGACGGATTTAACGGAAGTGGTTCAGGATGCCGAATTCTGGTTTGAGCAAGGATACCAGAAAGTAATCAATGGGGATTTTATCGGTGCGATCGCATCCTACGATCAAGCTTTAGAATTTAAACCCGATTTCCATGAAGCTTGGAACTACCGAGGGATTGCGTTAGGTAATTTAGGCAGATCTGAACAAGCGATCGCATCTTACGATCAAGCTTTAGAAATTAAACCCGATTTCCATCAAGCTTGGTACAACCGAGGGATTGCGTTAGTTAATTTAGGCATATTAGAAGAAGCGATCGCATCTTACGATCGAGCTTTAGAAATTAAACCCGATTTGCATGAAGCTTGGAACAACCGAGGGATTGCGTTATATAATTTAGGCAGATTTGAAGACGCGATCGCATCCTGGGATCGAGCTTTAGAAATTAAACCCGATTACCCTGATGCTTGGTACAACCGAGGGGATGCGTTAAATAATTTAGGCAGATTTGAACAAGCGATCGCATCCTACGATCGAGCTTTAGAAATTAAACCCGATTACCATGAAGCTTGGTACAACCGAGGGGTTGTGTTAAATAATTTAGGCAGATTTGAACAAGCGATCGCATCCTGGGATCAAGCTTTAGAAATTAAACCCGATTTCCATGAAGCTTGGCACAACCGAGGGAATGCGTTAGATAATTTAGGCAGATATGAAGAAGCGATCGCATCTTATGATCGAGCTTTAGAAATTAAACCCGATAAGCATGAAGCTTGGTACAACCGAGGGGTTGCGTTAGGTAATTTAGGCAGATTTGAAGAAGCGATCGCATCTTATGATCGAGCTTTAGAAATTAAACCCGATTACCATGAAGCTTGGAACAACCGAGGGTGGGCCGTTTGTTCTCTGAGTAAAAATCGCATTTCTACTCCTAGTCTAGAAGCTCTCATTTACCGTAAACCGATAGTAGCCCTTAATGACCGAGAACCCCATATTTTCGCCCTCCGGGAGGCACTTCCCCACCTCATTCAAGGATCGCCTCCGTGGGGGCAAATTTATCGCTATCTAGGGGAAGCTTATCTGGAACATTCCCGATATAAAGAGAATGCTAGTCCCTATTGGCGCGAAGCAATCCGACATTATCAAATCGCTTTACCGATTCTCAGCGAAAAAGACTTCCCCGAAGATCATTTAGAAATTCTGCAAGGATTGATCCGCGCTCATCTTTCCCTACAGGAAATCCCTGAAGCGCGATTCTATCAACAACAGGGGCGCCACCTTTTCACCAGACTACGCGCCCAGAAACGCGATAAACCGGCTTTTGAGGCAAAATTCAGCAGTTTTAGTCACCTAGAAATCGATTTACTGATCGAGGAAAATCATCCTCTAGACGCAATTGAACAGGCAGAATTTTATAAAAATCGTTGTTTGACTTGGATTCTCGATAGTTGGCAAGAAAACCCCACCAGTCCCGATTATGCCACTATCCAAAGCCTGACCAGTCCGAATAAGGCGATTATTTACTGGTATCTCAGCGAGGACAATCTCACCACCTTTATTATCACCCCAGAGGCTGATCCGGTCATTGTCGAGCCAGAACAACGCCGTCAACCAGCGCGACAGTTTCGGACTTGGTTAACCGAATGGGATAAACAATACCTTGACTATGCCAGTAAAAAAGAAACGGATAATAAACAAAATCACCCCTGGAGATTGTCACTTAACAGCCGTTTTGCCCAATTAAAGCGGATTTTACAGATCGATAAAATTCTCGAACCTTTGCCGGTTTCCGTTGATTCCCTGATTCTCATCCCCCACCGGGATCTGCACCGCTTCCCCCTACATACCCTCTTCCCCGAAAAATACACCGCCACCTATCTCCCCTCTGCTCAGGTCGGTTTGCGTCCCCAGTCCGGCGATTTCTCCTATTCTCCCCTCCTCAGCGTCGAAGACCCCAAAACGGAACAAAAACCCATGGATTTAGCCCAACTGGAATCAGCGATTATTAGCCATATCGTGCAACCGAGCCAGAGAATTAGCCCGAAAAAGGCATCACGCGAAAACGTCCGCAAAGCCCTCGAAAATGCCCATAAAACCTTTCATTTCACTGGTCACGGCTTTTATGACTCTTTTCGTCCCCAGGAGTCTGCGATCGCCCTTAGCGATGGTTTATTAACTGTCCGGGATATCAACAAGCTCAACCTCTCTAGTTACCGTCTCGTCTGTCTGGCTGCCTGTGAAACCGCTCTCACCGGCAAGGATGGCATTACCACCGAATACGTCGGCCTCGTCAGTGCTTTCCGGGCAGCGGGTGCGACTAATGTGGTCAGTACCCTCTGGCCGGTGAAGGAGATTTCTAGTGCTTGGTTTATGATTAACTTCTATCAAAGATTATTAGCGGGTGAATCCCCGGCCCTAGCTCTGAAAAATACACAAAATTGGTTAAAAAATATCACTTGGCAGCAACTAGCTAACTGGATCGAGCAACTTGGACAACTTCCCGACCTAAGGGAAGGGGTCGATCGACTGGAGGTGAGGGCGGCGAATACTTTGAAGGAAGGCAGTACAATAGGGCTAGATCAACTAACAGAATATAGTGATCCTTACCATTGGGCAGCCTATACCCTGACTGGACAGGACTAACTTATGGAAATTCCCAAAACAATTATCGATCTTGAAGCGCTGCTAATCGCCCTCGCACAGCAGACTGAACCCTTGCCAGAATATCTACAGCGATCGCTCAAAGAAATTGAACGATTATTAAGGGAAGAACAACCCCAGGCAGCAACACAATTGCGGCAACTTGTCAAGGATTTTCCCCCCCTAGAAAAAGCTTATAAAAAAGCGATCGAAGAGTTAGACGCAGCCTATGCTAACCAAGAACGCACCAAAAGTTTAAGCGTCACTTTTCCCGATAGTTTAGATTTCGAGGCCCTATTTATTAATGATGTTATTCCTAGCCAAGATTGGGTAAAAACTGCCCAAAAATTAGCCCGATCCCCCCTGCCCCCCTTGATAAGGGGGGTGCCGACAGGCGGGGGGATCCCCCTTGATCACGAGGGTGCTGATTCCCCTCGATTTTGGGATAAAGCCGATCGCCTGATGGTGGTAACGGTGGGAGGTGCAGCTTTAGGGGGATCGATTGCGGGAGTTTATGGCGCGGTTATTGGTGCGATATTAGCGGCTGGCTGCGGATGGTATATTACCTTTAGGAAAGCAAAATCAGCATAAATTTTTGATGAAGATTGTTAACATTGAAAACTTTCTTTTGTTAATCGGAACCTTGGTCATTACCGCAAGCGTGGCAGTGGTTACAAGAAGACGGCAGCGACGGGGAAACAATAAATCTTATCTAGAAATTCTTTTTGTTTCTGGGTTAAGTTTATCGGCTGTATTGGCAATGTCTAAGGTCGTCCATAAAGTGTTAACTGATGAAAATTTTCAGAATTGCCTTGGCTCGGATAGTCAAATCCTTCTTTTGTTAGCTGCTGTTCTCGGTATCTATATTTCTATTAAAGAGATTTGTAAATTATTTGAAGCGAAGTAATAGAAATGCCAGCTTTATCCATATCCAAAAGTTATACTAAATCCTGTTGAGAAGGTGTAGAATAGGCGTTGGGTTTCATGCTTTAACTCAACCTAAGTTCTATAAACATTATCAGTAAACCCCAAAAAAAAGGAAGCTAAATCATGAAAATTACTATCGATATTCCCGATGAATTGCTTCAACATTACAACTACAATAATCTTACCCGTGAAATTTTAGAGGCTTTGGTGGTGCAGGCCTACCGAGCGGAAAAAATCACCAGTGCCGAGGTCGGAAGTATTTTAGGTCTATCTTCTCGTTGGGTGGTGGATGCTTTTTTGAAAAACCATGATGCCGATTTACATTACAATGAAGTCGATCTAGACAGCGATCGCAAGACTCTTCAGCAACTTCGCAACAAACACGATCATAGTCTTTTATGATAGTCGTTTCTGATACCTCACCTATCAACTATTTACTGCTCATTGACCAGATCGACCTATTCCCCCGCTTATTTGGACAGATTATCATTCCCGATGTGGTTCGCGGTGAAATGCTTGATGCAGATGCACCGGCCATTCTTCAGCAATGGATCGCCAATCCACCCTCTTGGCTTATCATTGAGGCTGTTCAAACGATTGATGAAACCCTAAATATTCTCGACCCCGGAGAACAGGCCGCTATCACCCTCGCTCAAACCTTACCCGCCGATTTGCTGATTATCGATGAACGCTTGGGGCGGCGAATTGCCAGCGAGCGGGGAATTCCTATTATTGGCACTCTCGGAATTTTAGACGACGCATCAAGCCGAGGCTTAATCGAGCTTTCAGATACTATAGCCCGACTACAACAGACTAATTTTCGCATTTCTCACCGCATAATTGAGAAATTGCTTGAAAATAGGGAATAAATTGTTAAAAAACTAAACGAACCTTCAGTCCGATCGCAATTAACCCCAAAGAAGTCAAAAATCCCCCTTCAGAACCTCGTGACACTAATAACTAATAACTAATAACTGAATAAAACTACATTCCCATAATTTCGTAACCGGAATCTACATAAATAATCTGACCGGTAATACCACTAGCAAGATCACTGGCTAAAAAAGCGGCCGTATTTCCCACCTCAATTTGTGTCACCGTGCGATGTAAAGGAGCGATTTCTTCCACATGATGGATCATATCAAGAATTCCCCCCACGGCCGAAGATGCTAAGGTGCGAATTGGACCGGCGGAAATACCATTAACTCGGATCTTTTGGCCACCTAATTCGGCGGCTAAATAGCGAACACTCATTTCTAAACCGGCTTTTGCCACCCCCATTAAATTATAGTTAGGAATTACCTTGACACCACCGAGATAGGTAAGAGTGATAATACTTCCCCCTTCCGTCATCAAAGGTTTAGCCGATCGAGCTAGACGGGTTAGGGAAAAAGTGCTAACATCTAGGGATTTAGTGAAAGCTTCCCGAGGGATGGCGGTAAAATCGCCCGTTAAACCCTCTTTATCGGCAAAAGCGAGACAGTGAATCAAAATATCCAGTTTACCCCATTTTTCCGCCACTGTAGCGAAAGTATCTTCTACCTGTTGGTCATTTTGGACATCGCAGGGGACATAAAAAGCGGGATTAAGTTCATCGGCCAATTCTCGCACTTTTTTCTCAAAACGGCCCTTTTCGTCGGGGAGATAGGTGACACCGATATTTGCACCAGCTTGATGGAGTTGTTGGGCAATTCCCCAAGCGATCGAGCGATTATTGGCAATTCCCGTCACTAGGGCGTTTTTTCCCGTTAAATCTAACATAGTTCTCGTTTCTCTTACAAAAATCTCCCCAATAGCCGACCCCAGCGAGATTCGGTATAATAGGGATACAGATAACGGGGCAGCAATGATCACCCCTCCCCCATTGTCTGGCAAAAAGCGCCCAAAACTTTTCCCAGTTTAGGCAGCGGTTGTGTTTAATAGAGGTGACACTCGTTGCATAATAAAAACAATTTTCCCCTTTTTTGGATGTGAGATGGACTTATCCCTAATACAAGATAAACCCCTAGCAGATGTGTTCCGTCGAATCGGCAGCGGCAATTTCCCCCCGGTGGTGGAATTGTTCGAGCGTGGCAAAACGATCTTTTTCCCTGGAGATCCCGCCGAAAGAGTCTATTTTTTGCTGAAAGGAGCCGTTAAGTTGTCGCGAGTCTATGAAGCGGGAGAGGAAATTACCGTGGCTCTACTGCGGGAAAATAGCGTCTTTGGTGTGCTATCCTTACTCACCGGCCAGCGATCGGATCGTTTTTATCATGCCGTGGCTTTTACTCCGGTAGAATTACTCTCGGCCCCGATCGATCAGGTAGAAAGATCCCTCCGCAATAATCCCGATTTATCAATGTTGATGCTGCAGGGGTTGTCCTCGCGGATTCTGCAAACGGAAATGATGATCGAAACCTTGGCTCACCGGGATATGGGTTCCCGTTTGGTCAGTTTTTTATTGATTCTCTGTCGTGATTTTGGGGTTCCCACCACCGATGGCATCCGGGTGGATCTAAAATTGTCTCACCAAGCGATCGCAGAAGCGATCGGTTCTACCCGCGTCACTGTCACCCGTTTATTGGGAGAGCTGCGGGATCAAGAAATGGTCTCAATTTACAAGAAGAAAATTACCGTCCATAATCCCGTCGCTCTCAGTCAACAATTTACTTAAATTCTGGATGACTAGCGCTTATATTTTGGTTTTGGCCATCGTGGTTTTAGGTGGTCTGATAGCGGTGATTGGCGATCGCATAGGGAGCCGTATCGGTAAGAAAAGGATGCGCTTATTTAATCTGCGTCCGAAACAAACCGCAACTTTAATGACGATTGTAACGGGAATTTTTATCGCCGGCTCGACTTTAATTGTCTTGTTTGCTTCTAGTAAATCCCTGCGTCAAGGGGTTTTTGAACTGGATCGCCTTTTAAATGAACGTCGTGCCGCTATTAAGGATTTGGAAAGTCAGGTAAGAAAAACCACCGAACAAAAAAATCGAGTGGAAAAGGCGTTAAAAACGGCTAAAAGTGAACAGATAGCCGTGCAGAAACGTCTAGAGGTTCTTAATAAAAATTATCAAGCTTCTCGTCAACGTTTGCGATTAGTTTCGGGACAGTTGGAAAAGTTCCGCAAGGAAGTGGCTAATTTAAATAATGAACGAGTTATTTTAACTAATCAAAAGGCACAGTTAAGCAGTCAACGGGATCAATTGTCCCAACAAAAATCAATTCTTTCTAGTCAGATAAATCAACTACAAACCACCGTTCAAGTTAGAGATAAAGAGTTGGCTAATCAACAAAAATTATTAACAACCAGACAAGCGCGACTTCAACAGTTGGAAACCCAACAAAAAACCCTACAGCTAGAAATTGATCGCCGGGATCAACGTATTGGAGAACTCGATCGATCGATTGTGGATAAAAATTTGGCTTTGGAACAGCGCGAGGGAAAATTAAAAGATTTAGAAACCCAAATGGCTTTTCTTAAGCGGGAAGTGGAAGTTTTAGAACAATACTATCAAACCTATCAAGAATTGCGGGAAAAACAAATCGCTATTTTCCGCGGACAGGTGTTATCTTTTGGAGCTTTTCGTATTGTTGATCCCCAAGCTATTGTCGCTGTTATTGATAAGTTATTGCGAGAAGCGAATATAAATGCTATCCGTGCCACCCAACCAAATCAGCCTAATTTTGACCAGCGTTTAGTTAAGATCACAAAAGCACAGGTAGAACAGTTAAGTCAACAATTACAGGACGGTAAAGAATATGTGGTGAGAATTCTTTCGGCAGGTAATTATGTCTTAGGAGAAAGCGAGATTCGTGTCTTTGCTGATGTGGTTCCCAATCAAAGAGTTTTTGAGGAGAAACAGGTAATCGCTGCCGTTTCCATTGATCCCCAAAATATGACGGAAGAAGACCTACAAAAGCGTTTAGATTTACTCTTAGCTTCGGCTCAATTTCGCGCTAGAAGTGCGGGAGTTTTAGGATCAATTCAAGTGGAAGATGGGTTATTAACTACGGTAGTTAACTTTATTGGTCAAGTGAAAAAGTCGGGTAATGCTATCGAGACACTTGAGGCAATTGCTGCTAGTAAAACTAATACGGCTGGCCCCTTAACTTTGCGTTTAGTGGCGGTAAAAGATGGTAAAATTATTTTTAGTACGTCTTCTTAAAAGATAGCTAAAGTTAGGAGTTGAGATTAAAATCAATTCCTTCGTAAATATCGGCAAGATTTAAGCTAATTCCTAAAGAATCTAGGGATATAATTCCCCTAGCTGGGGTGTATTCTTGCAGTAACCAATTATTCTCTGAGGTTTTGCTATAGGATTCTATTAGTATCTCCCCTTGACTGACGAGAAGATATTGGTTTAATTGGGGTATAGAACGATAATAACGAAATTTATCACCCCGATCA
>NZ_JADBUN010000067.1:0-15493 GCF_020245625.1 Microcystis sp. M049S2
AAGATAATCATCCCATTCATACGAGCAAGCAAGTCAGAGAATATTGGGATAAGTGGCAGCAGCAAGGATTATTTTTCTTTCAACTGCCCAAATATTCCTCTGAAATGAATCTTATTGAAATTGAATGGCATCAATTGAAAATTCATGAACTGGCAGGTCAAATTTTTCCCGATGAGTACGATTTAGCGATCGCTGTTAAACAATGGATCGAAGCTCGCGCTCAAAAAGGAGGATACGAAACTCACTGTTTTAAGTTTAATTCTGCCTAGCTACTTAACTGAAAAATATAGGGACATTAAAATCATTTTTATTTGGGTAAGTTTCTTGTCTAGAAAGAATTATAGTCTTGAGATAATATTAGGTAGAAGTCCACTGATTACTGATTACTGAAATGCTGAAGATAAATTTTTTCGTTGTGTTTGATCGATTGAAAAAAATCGACAATGGCACGGGGATAATTAACCCCTAAAATCACCCCATAACGCTTTTGTTCCTCTGGAGATAATTTATAAGGTTCGTGAACTTTATCGCCTTTTATTCGGGCTAATTCGGGCAACCAGTGACGTAAATAATCACCTTTGGGATCATAATCTTTCGACTGTTTTGGGATATTAAAATAACGAAATCCTCGTGCATCATTGCCGACACCAGCAGTATAATTCCAATTACCCCAATTACTACAGACATCGTAATCAACTAATAATGACTCGAACCATTCTGCTCCCATACACCAATCAATACCGAGATTTTTGGTCAGAAAACTAGCGACATTTTGCCGGCCACGATTTGACATAAATCCTGTCGAGGCTAATTCTCTCATATTAGCATCTACAAGGGGATAACCGGTTTTTCCCTCACACCAAAGATTAAATCTTTCCCAATCTTCTAACCAAGGTAAATTAAGTTCTTGCAAACCAGATTTATAGAAAATTTTATTCCCGTGTTTACTGCAAATAAATCGGAAAAAATCTCGCCACAATAATTCAAAAATTAGCCAATAGGTAGAGTCATTTTTTACTCTTGTTTGCTCATATTTTTGTACTTCCTCATAGATATAACGGGGGGAAAGACAGCCAAAACTTAACCAAGCTGAGAACTTTGAGGAATAATTAGTCCCTAACATTTCATTGCGGGTTTCCTTATAGGTTTTTAAGGAATCACTATCCCAAATATATTCTTTAACCCGTGATTTTCCCGCCATTTCACCCCCTTGAAACGACAAAACACCTCCCCGGTCTAGAATTGATTCTGTTAAGCCTAAATCGTTTAAACTGGGAAGGTTTCCCCAATCTATTTTAGGTAATTTTGTCAACTTTTTCGGATTGGGATAAGTTCTTCTTATTTCCCAATGACGTTCTACTTGTTTACGAAAATTAGTAAATAATTCCGGCAGTTGATTAATGGTAAAAGGTAAATCATCAGGATGATATAAAGTGGCTGTCCAAAAAGTTTTTATCTGCACAGGAACCCTGGATAAAGCCTTATTTACAGCTTTTTCTACCGCTAATTCCTCTGCTGTCACCTCTTGATGATAATAAACCTTGGCTATCTGCAATTCTTGAACTAATTGCGGGATAATTTCTTCTGGTTTTCCCCGTCGGATAATTAAATTACTGCCTAAACCTTCCAGAGATTGTTGTAAATTTGCTACGCTTTCTAATAAAAATTTAGCCCGGAACTTACCAGTTTTAGGAAACCCGTAGGAAGTAAAACCAAATTGACGCTCATCAAAACAATAGAAGGGAATTATCTCTAATTGTTCTTGAATAGCTCGATAAATTGCCTCATGATCGTGAACTCGCAGATCATTGCGATACCAGATTAAAACCCGCATTTAACATCAATTAAAAGTTGATAACCGATCAATAAGTAGTTAGGTGTTAAAAACCATCAGACACCCCCCTTATTAAGGAGGGATTAAGGGGGGATCGAAACCCCCCTTATTAAGGGGGGATATATCTTTATTGTAATTATCTCTTCCCGTAGTAATGGCCATAGTAACGATAATTGTGGTCTTTCCGACTAACATTATTAGCCACTAAACCTAACACAGAAATGTGAGATAATCTCAGATCTTCGAGCAGATTTTTAAGCACAAAGCGATCGGTTTTGCCCAGTTTGGTGACGAGAATCAGTCCGGTGGCCATGGCGGCGAGAATTTTCGCATCGGCAAAAGCGGCGAGAGGTGGTAGATCATAGATAATTAGATCGAAGGCTTGCTCTTGCTGTAATTGCGAGATCATCTCCTGCATTCTCTGGGAAGAAAGCAAGCGGGTTGGATCCGGGGGAATTGGACCGGCGGTAAGAATCGATAAATTCTCGTAGCGGGGTAGAGGTTGAATCGCTTCGTTCCAATCGAGACCCTCAGCGATGACATTACTAAGGCCGTGGTCGTTATCGAGATTAAGTCGCAGGTGAACCTGGGGTCGTCGCAGGTCGGCATCCACCAGTAAAACTCTTTGTCCCATACCAGCGGCGGCCTTAGCGATATTCATTGATATGGTGGTTTTACCATCTCCCGGTGATACAGAACTAATCACGAGGGACTTGCGGGGGGAATCGGAACCGAGGAGGCGAATATTGGTGTTGAGGGTGCGGAAAGCTTCCGAGAAGGGGGAGAAATTATAGTAGGAGGGGTTTTCGTCGGCCGATTTCCCAGTAGTATTAGGGATAGTAATTTTGCGATCGCCGACTGTTAACTGAGGTAGGGCCGCGGTGATCACTTTTTCGATCATACCGAGGTCTTTTTGCCAGGGAATTGCGCCCAAAAGGGGTAGTTTGGTATCTTCTTTTATTTCATCTGCACTGTGGTGAACGGGGTCTAATCTTTCAGCTAAAAAGGCTGCCCCCAGTCCTAATAAAAGGCCACCGATAACCCCTAAAGCCAGATTTCGCGCGGGTTTAGGGGAAACGAAGTTTTCTCTTACTTCTGGTGGGGAAATTAGTTGCCAAGGCACCACTTGTTGTGCCACCTGTAACTGTAATTTTTGCTGTTGCTCCAGAAAACGGTTAAGGCTGGTGGTGGCGATTTCCAATTCTCGTTGCAAATCCGTATAGCGACGGGCTAAAACCGCCAGATTTTTGACCGAGGCTTTCTGTTGTTCGAGGGCCTGGGCAAGGGATTCTACCTTAATTTCTAGGGTTTGGCGACTGTTAGCGGCTTCCACCAATTGCTGGGTTAATTCTACCCGCAGAGCACTCCGTGATACCAAAGCCGGGGAATTACCCACTGTCTGGGGCAGTTTTTCCCCTAGGGTTCTCTGTGCCTCGTTTTGCAGTAGGGGCAGTAAATTAGCGCGTTTTTCCTCTAGGGTGGCGATTATCGGGCTATCTTTGGCAAAAACTGCCGATTGTTTGGCCAATTCCACTTCTACTTCCTGCAGCTGCTTGAGCAAATCTTGATAACCGGGAGATTCACTGAGATAAGTAGCGATAATTGCTTGATCGGGGGCCAATCCCACCTGTTGCTGTAAAGCCTGATAGCGAGAGTTAATTTCGTTAAGGGCAACTTGGGCTGCCCGATAATCTTGTTCAGTATTGGTTAACTGTTGTGATAAACGAGTCGCCTCTTTATCGGGATCGAGGAAATTGTATTGCTGCCGAAATTGCTGCATTTGTTTTTGTAGAGAATTAACTCGTTCCTGCAGCACGGGCAATTGAGCGTTAACAAAATCTAAGCCTTGATTAATTTCGGTCTTTCGTTCCTGAGAACTATAGTTGAGGTAATGACGGGCTAAATTGTCTAAAACCAACTTAATTTTTTCCGGTTCCTCATTTTGATAGGAAATTGCTAAAACTTTCGTCTCTTTTAACTGACTAATTTCGAGATTAGATTTGCCAGTTTTACTAATTAAATCACTGTAGGTAAAATCGGGATACTTAGGAGTTATTTTACTAAGGATGGGGTTAAGGAGTTGAGGACTGGTTAAAACAGCGATTTGGGTATCATAATCGATGTTCTCTCCACCTAACTGAGGCAGGATATCTTGGGCTGCCAGTCTGGAAGAACTTTTATTTTCCTCGATGGGTTGACCGATGAGCAGCAGGAATTTACCTTGATAGATAGGGGTTTTTAAGAAAGTATAAACAGCGATCGCACTCGTCAACCCTAGGGTGATGCCAGCGATTAACCACCAGCGATGCTTGATGACGGAAAGCAATTGACGCAGATTGAGTTCCTCTTCTTCCTGCGTCGGGGAGGGGATAAAAGCCGGTTGAGCAAAGACTGGCAGATTTTCTTGGCTTTGGGTTTTCAAGGCCCCGTTTTGTTGGTTGTTCATCATTAATCAAATATTCAAGGGATAACTCTATTAAAAGATTTTGCGGTAGCAATCTGGCTCGATCAATCACCGCTTAATCATAACACCGTGCTACGATGATAACTCTAGTTTTTCCAGAACTGCTAATTTTTGTCCAGCCTCGTCTTATGGTCAAGCTTGCTGATAATCCTACCCACCGTTCAGAAAATTGATTATTAAAAAAGGGGAAAAGTCAGCCATGACAGGAAGCTCGGCTGGACACCTCAGATGGACAAATGAGATGCTAGATGAATTAGCAGACTCGGTTTCAGGATTGAGGGGATCGGTTTCGGAATTGAGAGAATCGGTTTCAGAAGTTAGAGATTCAGTGGATGGAGTACGGCTGACAGCACAAGCTTTACTCGAGATTGCAGCACAGCAACAGCGTAATATGGATGAAATGAGACAAAGACAGCAAGAGTCAGACAAGCGTTTTGAGGTTTTGCTGTCAGAAGTTCGCTATTTGATTCGGCAAATTAAACCAGAAAATCAATCATAAGCTTGAGGGAAATGGCGGAGATCGAGTCTATAATTACGATTACCTACAATTTAAGCAGCTATTGAAACTGAGAAGGGAGAAAAACAAGCCATGACAAAACGGGATGGGGAACGGACGAGATGGACAGATGAGATGCTAGATGAATTAGCAGACTCAGTTTCGGAATTGCGAGAATCGGTATCGGAAGTCAGAGACTCAGTTTCGGAATTGCGAGAATCGGTATCGGAAGTCAGAGAATCAGTAGATGGGGTAAGAATAACTGCACAAGCACTGTTACAAATAGCTGCTCAACAACAGCGAGAAAATGAAGCTCGGCAAGCAGAAATTGCCGAAATCAGGCAAAGACAGGAAGAGTCAGACAAGCGTTTTGAGGTTTTGCTGTCAGAAGTTCGCTATTTGATTCGGCAAATTAAACCAGAAAATCAATCATAAGCTTGAGGAAACTGGTGGCGGTCGCGTCTCGACAATTTAACCTAACCTTTTGTGGAACTAATTGACAAAATAATTAATTGACTATCATGGAACAAAAATTATTGTTGGCTAAATTGTTAAAAGGTTTCTCGAGTAGGATGTTTCGGCTATCGAAGAGAATCGAATATTTTGGATGTGAATCAAGTATATTCAGATATATAGATTGTTTTGAGACCATAGATGTATTGCTGAAATTTATTCAACCAAAGTGTCTCTGTGATATAGGGGCAAATGCTGGTAACTGGACTTATGTTTTGAGTCAAATGAGTCCCACTTTGGAACACGTGGTTTTTTTTGAACCCCAATCTCAGTATCAAGAAAAATTGCAATCTTTATCTTTACCCGGAGTTAGCAAAGTTATTTACCATTGTGGATTAGGTGAAAAGGAAGATAAGTTATTAATTAAAGGAGGAACTTCTTCAGCATCTTTTCTTGATTCTGAAGAACAAAATAAATATTTTCCCAATAGTATTTCACAAAACCAGCAGGATATGGAGGAGGTAGAAATTAGAACTTTAGATGCAATATATGCCAATGATAATCTACCAATCCCTGATGTAATTAAACTAGATGTTCAAGGTTTTGAGCTTGAGGTTTTAAAGGGCAGTATGAATTTACTAAAAAAATCCAAATACTTAGTGATTGAATTATCATTTCGTCAGTTTTATCGAGAGCAACCCTATTTATGGGAAATCATCAAACTACTAGAAGAGAATAAATATATTATGGTTGGCAAAGGATTTGAATGGCGATACCATGAAAATCCTTCAGAAATACTGCAAATGGATGCTATATTTAAGAACACTGATGTTATGTAATTAGAGCGGGATCAAAAAGGAGCCTATTTAGTTGAGCAATCTACTTGCCAAAGCTGTTAATAATTCTAAGTGGACTGCTATCGGTTCTCTAATGACAGCCATCTTAGGATTTCTGTTTGCCGGGTTAACGATTCGCTGGTTGGGAGAAGCGGAGGCTGGATTTGCCATTGCCATTGCGACTATTGTTGGCATTAACAACACCTTTAGCGGTTTGGGACTGGGTACTGCTGCAACCCGGTTGATTAGTCGCGCTCATGAAGAAAAGAATTATCAAGAAATTCAGAAAATAGCTGGTGTCTGTTTTGCGACTTCTCTAGCTTTTGGATTGTTTGGGTTTTGTATTTTTGCTTTCGGTTCTGCTTGGATTGTTCAGTGGAGTAAATACGAAGGAAATGCTTCTATAGGACGTTGGTACTGTATATTATTAGGATTAGCATTTTTGTTACAACAAATCACTGGTTATTTTAATATATTTCTGAGTTCTCTTCAAAGATTTGACTGGCAGACTAAAATTAATACTACTTTTATGTTAGCCAATGGTATTTTGGGAATCACTTTTTTGAAAGCCTTTCCCAATATTTTAACCTTGGGAATAATTAGTTTAACTCTATCTTTACTAAATTGTTTATGTACGGGGTTTATAGTCACTAAAATCCTGGGATTTTTGACACTTCCTTCCTGGGATCAAGCGATGTTTATCGAGCTTTGGTCTTTTGGGAAATGGGTTTACATGACTCAGATAAAAGTTATATTTTTTGATGGTGTTGATAAAATATTTTTAACTTCTGTATTTGGCAGTTCTTCTTTACCTTTTTACACCTTTGCTCAAAGAATTTATATAACAGTTCACCAAATGTTAGTTGGACAGTCTTCTTATCTATTTCCCATGCTCTCGGCTCAAGGAGATAAATTAGAAGTGGTAGCAGAACAAATCGAAGACCGCTTGCGCTGGTTTATTGGGTTAATTGCAGGTTTTGTCTATTCAGGATTGATTATTGCTGGTCCAGCTTTATTGACTATCATGGTCAGTGCGGAATTTTCTAGCAAAGCTAGTTTTCAGTTGTTTATTTTCTGTTGGGTAGGCTATATTCATGGCAATGCGATCGTACCATTTTTTTTCGGACTAAGTAAAGGAGATGCAAGAGGTAACTGGATTTTTCACATGATTATCGGGCTTGGTTATCTACCATTTTTTGTTACATTTGCTTTAATGTTTGGTTTTCAATATGCGGTGCTGGGACAGCTAATGACGTTTGTTGGAACAATTTATTTGTCTCGCCGTCTTCAGCCTAAGATGGACTGGATGACTTTTTATCGTTGGTTAATTAAACCTCTATACTCGTCTTTGTTATTGATGGTTGTAGCTTGTTGTTTTCATGCTATACTTATTTATATAAAAGCAAATACTGGAATACAAATCGCTACAATGATTATTTTTTATATAGTGGCAATTTTCTCAATTCCTCGTATTGAAGCCTCTTATTTTGGCGGTATATATCGCCTCAAAACTCTAGTCAAAGCTGTGTCATTAGTTTTTGCAAAATTGAGCATTCCAGAAAAATTAGTTTTTCGTTTGATGGGTATTAAATCATTATAATTTTTTTGTATATAAGGAGTACATAATTGTGAAAAGCTTAAAAATTTTTTCAAGAAGGTTAACAAGAGCAATAGCCCGACAATTGCAATTAGAGCAAAACCTTTTTCGGCAAAATCAGCTTAAATTAGAAGCAGCAAAAGCCAAAGGTCAAGAGTTGGTAGATATAATGCCAGGAATCAATCTGCCAATGGTAATCCACCCAGATATGTACTTTACAATTGGCTATACTAAATATATATTTGAACCTGAATCACTTGATTTCATCCGCGATCATCTCAAGCCTGGACAAACTTTTCTGGATATTGGTGCTAACGTTGGCTACTTCTCGCTGTTTTGCTCTAAAATAGTAACTCCAAGCGGTCGTGTTATAGCTTTTGAACCGGGAGAATTTGCCTTCAATCTACTGAAAAAAAATAAGGAGTTGAACAAATTTAATAACCTGGAAATACATCAGTCTGGTTTTGGAGAAAAAGATGAGATTGTAGAATTCAATTCAGGCGCACCAGGCATGGAAGTTTATAACTCATTGGGCAAGATTATTCATCCTTCAGCAGCTCCCGATAAATTTAAGACAATACCAGTTCAACTTTTTCAGGGTTCTACCTGGTTACAAAAGAATAATGTACAGCATATAGATTTAATGAAACTTGATGTTGAAGGCGGAGAATACCTTGTACTCAAGGGAATGCTGGAAATGTTTCAATCCCAAAAAATCTCTCGACTTTTAATAGAAATTACCGATGAAATGTCAAAAGCCTTTGGTTATCACCCTTCAGACATTATCTTAATGCTTAGGGATTGTGGCTATAATTGGTTTAAACTGGGTTCCTACGGCCGGCTTGAGCCATTGCTTGAAAATGACATAAGTAAGGTTAGTATAGGCAATCATATGTTCGTGGCCGTATCACAGAAATCTAAGAACCAGAGTTAAAAGCTTTGAAAACCATCGCCCTAGTTGATACCTTGTGGGGTGGCCACCACCCTACCTACCTGAAGTTTTTCGCCAAGACGCTACTAGACCTGGGAAATGAAGTAATCTCTCTGTGTCCCGAACCGGAAGAGATGAACCTGTGGATTGCCAGCCACTGTCCAGAGTTGGCAAGTAACTTTCACTCCTTTGAGTTGCATGAACCCTCGCCAAGTCAGTTTTCTGGTCGCCGGTTGCAGGCGAGAGCAATGGCTGTAGCCCGCTGGCAACGAGTCGCTCAGAGTATCCAAGAAATTTCCTCAAAGCTAGGCAAAACCCCCGATATCACCTTTTTCGCCTGGCTTGATACATACTTAGGATTAATTCCCGCTATCACCGACACCATCTTTCCCTATCCTTGGTCAGGGCTTTATTTTCAACCTGGCTACCTACGGATACCACCAAAACTTGAGTGGATGCGCCACGGCATCTTAAATCCCTTATCAGTGCTAAAATCTTCCCACTGTCCAGTAGTTGCCGTGCTAGACGAAGGTATTGCTGACAAGTTACAGCAGAAGCTTAATAAACCTGTGGTCATTTTTCCTGATTTTACCGATGAATCGCCACCCGATATGAGCTTTGAGATTACCCAAAAAATTCGTGCTAAAGCTGCTGGCAGGAAGATCATTGGTTTGTTGGGATCTCTAGATAAGCGGAAAGGAACACTTACACTTCTGGAAGTTTCTCAACAAGTGAGCAATCGCTGGTTTTTTGTCTTTGCAGGTAGGCTGGCTGAACCAGCATTTACAGCCGTAGAACTGGCGAAAATTGAGGAGATTGTCAAAGTAAACCCAGACAACTGTTTCTTCCATTTAACTCGGATTCCTACTGAGGCACAATTCAATGCCATTATTCAGGTATGCGATGTCCTTTATGCTGCCTATGAAAATTTCTTTCCCAGCGTCAACGTATTGATTAAAGCAGCAATCTTCGAGAAACCTGTAATCGCCAGCAAAAACTACTGTATGGGCGAACGGGTTCAGAAGTTTAATCTTGGCTATGGGATTGAAGGAGGAAGTGTGTCTCAGTGTGTTAGCATCTTAGAAAGATTGCATGAGGAACTCTCCACCGGCAATCTTTCTATCCAGCCAGATTTTGAAGGGTATAGACACCTGCATTCAATCGATCAATTGATCTCTGCTTTTCAGAAAATTTTAGAGTTTGTGTAAAATCTGTATTTTATTAGTAATGAGCATCTTTCAACCGCTGCCAACTCTCACTATTTCCAAGAAAAAAAAATACCTTCAAGCTTACTTTATCAAGCTTGCCGCAACCTCGATTCTTTATGTCAGTCTATTTTTGCTGACTTTTTCTGATTTTTTGAATGCCCAATTTGACATGGAACAACGCAGCGCAGTCAAGGTAGGTGTAGCATCAGGTACAAGCCTTGCTTTTGTTATTCTTGTTTGCTCCGCCTTCCTTATTGATAGAGAATTTCGTCGCTTGTTATTGGGCAAAACAGGAATTTTCTATGGGGCTGTTGTTATCTTTTATACCTGGATGGGCTGGCAACTTTTTGGCAATAGTATTAATTGGATAATGACGGATTTATCTGTTTGTTTATGGCTGATAGGTGGCTTGGCAATGTTTCGCATTATCGCTAATTCCTATCGCCCCAAAATACAACTTACTTCACTCGTCTCTGTTTTAACTGTATTTATTTACTATTCTATTTCACTGCAAGCTGAGAGAATGAACGCTCTTGATAGTGCAGGACTGCAAGTAAGAATCATAGATTGGAATACATGGGCATATTCCTCTTTACTCCTACCACTGACTGGAATTGCTCTTGGTGTATTATGTCGGCAGGGCTGGTTTTGGACAATCTCAATATTGGGATTAGTTGCGATTCACCTTTATTCTTTGGGATTTCTTGGAGCAACGAGATCTGTTACCTTATCTGTACTAACTGTAGTAATTTTCGCTGCTTTTGGTTTATCTTATCGCATATCTAATGGAGCCCTAACTACTAAATCATCTCTAAAACAGCCAAAGCGGTTGATTTATCTATTATTCTTGATCGGTATCTTTCTGGTAGTCGCCGTATTTTTTATTAATTTTGAGCAGTTATTCGCGGATCTATTCCAGAATAGTTTAATCTTTGAAAGGCTTTTCAATCCTGACCACTCTACTGCACAATCTTCCGAATTGCGAATTGAGGAGGCCATCGGAGGGCTTCAAGTTTTGCAAGATGAAATTGAATTTTTATTTGGTAAGGGTTTAGGCGCAACGTTTTTCTCAGTATTGGGCTATGAAATTAACGCTTTCCATATAGGTGTTTTGACTTTTTTGCTTAAGGGCGGATTGATTATGTTCGGTTTTGTTGTTTTTATTTTATATGTAAAACTTCCCCTATTATTTATAAAATCCATTGTGAAACCGCACCGATTAGATTATCTCAAACGAACTGCTTTGCTCACCGTCCTACCAGGGGTATTTGGGTGGGCTGTATTGCTGTTGCTTGCGGGTGGTTACAGTCAATTTAATTCTTTGGGAATTGGTTTTGCTTTTGGTGCTTACTCACATATTAGAAAGCATGGTCTGGGCATTTTCTTTGAGTAATTAATAAATAGACACAAAGCAATCTTTAAGCTTTTTGTCCTGTACTGAAGCTGAAAAATTGTATAGGAGCCACAATTAACTGAGAAGCGATTTTTCTTGCAATTTACTCTGACAAATAAAATGTCAATAACAGCTAATCTTGAGTCTTAATTAAAGGAAATGTTTGAAGAAATTTTTCAACAATTAGGATCGATAAAAGCCGCGTCAATCACCTTACTTTATCAACAGGTTGCCTTGAATAAGGGGCTACCTTTTTCTGTTAACATTCCCAACAAAACAACCGAGGAAACCTTTAAAAAGACCGACCGAGAAGAAGAGATGGTAAGTTGTCAAAGTGCAGAAGATATGTTTGATAAACTTGGCATCTATATCTGGCACTGAGAGCCGCAATCGCCTTCGATATAATAGAATTAAAGAGGTGGCCTGCGATCTAAAAATCATGACACAAGAAGAAATTAAGGCGATTATCCGCCAAGAAATCGCCGAAATTCTCCAAGATAGGGAAATACGGGACGATTACCACAGTAGTGTTGGTGCTTTGGCATCGATAGGGGGACTGCACTCGGAGGAATCTTTCCGCGATGCTCTGAAAGCAATTTTAGAAGAGTCTTTCGGAGTGCAGGTGATTAATATTACTGAATATGATGACGAAGGCGAAGTCTTTGGCAGACCAGACCAAATAGAATTGGATTTGTTAATCAAAAATGGACTGTTGATAATTGGCGAAATCCAATCCTCTATAAGTAAAAGTACAATTTTATCAGCAGCGACACCAACAAAAATCCAACTGCAAGATAGTTATTTCACTGACGGTAGATTTCCAAGCGCAGCAAATAGCTAAAAATTTAGGAATAGAAGTTGATAGTTCTGCAAGAGATGTAGAAGTCAGTTAATAAAAGAAAGGTTAAGGAAGATAAATAGTACAAGGAAATTATCAGGTGATCGCCAATTGACAAAACGCACAATATTTGTTAATATTAGGCTTGTCGAAGTTATATCATTAATAAAACTGCGAGAAATGTCCACTATTTTATATGATTCTGATTTTGACCTGTGGATTGAGCAGACAATCCAACAATTAAAAGATCGTCAATTTGAACGACTAGACGTTGAACACTTAATTGAGGAATTACAAGACTTGGGCAAGTCAGAAAAAAGAGCCTTAGAAAGTAACCTAATGGTTTTGTTGGCTCATTTACTCAAGCTCAAGATACAAGGCGATGCGCCTGAGACTATGACAGGCAGTTGGTATGATTCAATCAACGAACACCGGCAGCGAGTTCAAAAAAGCTTACGAGATACTCCATCTCTCAATCCCTATCTGTCAACAGCAGTTTCCTCAGTCTATCCAGACGCTCGCCAGCTGGCAATTAGAGATGGAAAAAAAGCTAAATTTGGCGTTCGCATACCATTAGAAAATGAGTATCCAATCACCTGTCCTTTTTCAATTGAGCAGCTCTTGGATGATGATTTCTACTTAAATGAGTCTTAGCCTAGAATTGTGATGTAACATATAGTAATCCCTAAACCCTTGACAACGGGTAGCTGAACAAGGGGCTTAAGCCCCCTGCCTGTTCACGAATCATTTAGAATTGCTATAGCCAGTCAATTAAAGTAACATTTGCATGAAAGAGGGCAAAAAATCTACGAAATCTAAATAACTAAACCCAAAATATAGGACATAAATATGGAAACTCTGACGCTTAGTCAACCGATGCAGTTAACTGCATTACCCACGCAAGATGAACTTCCCTGCGATGATGGAGTACCCATGGAAACTCAAAGGCATAAATGGCAGATGGATCTGTTAATAGACACTATATCACCTTGGCTAGACCAACGAGAAGATGGTTATGCCAGTGGCAATATGTTCGTCTATTTCAGTACAGCACAACTGAAAAATCAAGACTTCAAAGGACCTGATTTTTTTGCCGTCTTAGACGTACCAAAAGGGGAGCGAAAAAGTTGGGTTACTTGGGAGGAGGGAAAAGCCCCCGATGTAGTGATTGAACTACTCTCAGAAAGTACCGCCCAAATAGACAAAACCGAGAAAAAACAGATTTATCAAGATAAGTTACGAGTCCCTGAATATTTCTGGTACGATCCTTTTAATCCTGAAGATTTCGCCGAATTTGTCTTAGTTGATGGCCTATATGAACCGCGGCAACCCAACGAGAAAGGATGGCTAATCAGCGGTCGTTTGGGATTAGCTTTAGTTCGTTGGCAGGGAAAATATAGGGGGGTAACAACCGTCTGGATTCGCTGGGCGACTTTAGATGGAATGTTGTTACCAACCCCGCGAGAGTTGGCTGAGGAAGCACAACAGAAAGCTGAGGAAGCACAACAGAAAGCTGAGGAAGCACAACAGAAAGCTGAGGAAGCACAACAGAAAGCTGAGGAAGCACAACAGAAAGCTGAAGAAGCCGAAGAAAAAGCCGAGCGATTGGCGGCTAAACTCAGGGAATTGGGGATTAATCCCGAAAGTCTCTAACTTCCTCGGGGCGGATTTTGGTAAGACTCTCCTGGTGGGGTAGTTCATTTTTGAATCGGCATTTTCACCAATGGAGAACGAGGAATTGACGACTGTTCCGATTTATTGTGCATCAAGGCTTGCGGCGTTCAGGGGTCTAAAATTGACATGAATGCCATATTATCTTGCTAAACTAAACACCAAACTAGCAACATTCCCCCCATGTACCAGAGAACGCCGTCCCTTCCACCCAAAGAAATGTTACCAACCATGTACGACCTCCCCAGCGAAAACCTGGAGGAACCTGGCTTGCCTGACGAATTTCATCTCTTCCAACCCGAATTATTGCGCCAGACCTTTCGACCTTCTAACTATCCTGCCGAACAAATATTTATCGCCAGCGATCTAAATCTCTACTACGACCCTTACCATCCCCAATGGTACAAGCGGCCGGACTGGTTTGCCGCTTTGGGAGTCTCGCGGCTGTACCAAGGAGAGGAATTGCGCCTGAGTTATGTGATTTGGCAGGAAGAAATTGTTCCCTTCATCGCCATCGAATTACTCTGTCCTGGAACGGAAGCAGAAGATTTAGGGCGTACCGTGCGGGGAATCAACCAACCTCCCGCCAAGTGGGAAGTTTACGAACGAATTTTAGGCATTCCCTACTATGTGGTGTTCGATCGCTACAGCAACCAATTGCAGGCATTTACCTTAAAATCAGGAAAATATCAGCCTTTAAGACTAGAAAACCAGCAGTTGTGGCTAGAGGAAGTACAATTGGGATTGGGACTTTGGGCAGGAAATTGTCAAGGCATTGAGCGGTTGTGGCTGCGCTGGTACGGACGAGACGGCAATTGGATACTGACTCCTACCGAACAGGAAGCTCAACGCGCCGAGCAGGAAACCCAACGCGCCGAGCAGGAAGCTCAACGCGCCCAACAAGAAGCTCAACGCGCCGAGCAGCAAACCCAACGCGCCGAGCAGCAAACCCAACGCGCCGAGCAGCAAACCCAACGCGCCGAGCAGCAAACCCAACGCGCAGAAAGAGAACGGCAGCGAGTTCTAGAACTAGAAGCTTTGTTGGCTCGTTACCAGGAACAATTCGGGCAGTTAAATTGAGAAAATAATGAATGGATTTTCTAAGCCATGAAAGTATCTTACATGGCGGGATGTATTGATATGGTACTAGAAACTATTGCTGAACCTGATTTGATTGTTAAGGGATGGACTGATGAGCTAATAGCACTAAAACATTATCCGAAAACTGTTATCTCAAGAAAAGACGCAGTCGTCATCTATAAAGAACTAAAGAACGATGGATTTGTCATAACTGCTTTTTTGACATCCTCCTGCGAAAAAATTATCAAGCGAGGCATCCTATGGCAGAAGTCAATCTGTTAAAATCAATTCCTTATTTGCTAACCGCACCTTCTTCAAGAATCTGGATAGATTATGATGAAGAAGCAGATGTTTTATATATTAGCTTTCGTAACCCTCAAAGAGCCAATGATCTGACAGGGGGACAAGAAGGCTGAAATCCATATAGCATAAGCTTTTCATGGTTTTAGCTCGAAAAAGTTCGCCGCACCATCTCTCACTTATTAATAATAATTCCTAGTAAGCTCGCTCCTATCCCTAATTCTTTCGTTAGCTTTTTGCCTAGTAGTCTATCAAGTTTGAATTGAGGGATAGAGTTTTTTTAATTTAATACGAGCATCAGCAGTAGTAAATCTCCAGTCAACTGAATTTGACTTTTCATTTCGATTTTCTTCCCATGCCTTAATTTCTTGTTTTAAACTATCCATGTCTGG
>NZ_JADBUN010000068.1:0-15390 GCF_020245625.1 Microcystis sp. M049S2
GATAGTACCGCCAAAGTTGACCGAGAGGAGAAAAAACAAATTTATCAAGATATATTTCGCACTCCCGATTATTTTTGGTTTGACCCAGAAAGCCTAGAATTTGAAGGATTTACCCTAATTAGCGGTCAATATCAACCGATTGCCCCCAATCCCCAGGGATGGCTCTGGAGTCAACAATTAGGCTTATATTTGGGTTTATCTGCCAATAAATTGCGCTATTTTACCCCCGAAGGTGAATTAGTACCCACTCCCGCAGAAGCGGCACAACAGGCAGAAACCCAAGTTGAACAGGAAAGGCAGAAATCCGCAAAATTAGCGGCTAAACTGCGGGAATTGGGCATAAATCCCGATGAAAATCTCTAATTAGGGTTTGCTGAATTGAATCCCATGTATAGACGAGAATTACTGCAATTTATAGGCTCTCAGGCTCTTCTTGGGGCTATTAATCCAGAATTTACTTGGAATTATCAAAATATTGACCATTGGGGCGAATTATCAAGGAATTATCGCCTCTGCACCACGGGAAAGCAACAAACACCGATCGATCTGAGTATAGTGACTGAAAAAGAGCTATACCACCCCACCTTTAATTATCGTCCTATACCCCTAAAAATTCGCCATAACGGTCGTACAATCTTAGTTCAGACCGAAAAAGGAGGAAATATGAGTTTTCACGGTGAAAAATGGGATTTGTTGCAGTTCCATTTTCATCATCCCAGCGAACATCAGATTAAAGGTCAGTCTTCCCCTCTAGAAATTCATTTAGTGCATCGAAATGGGAAGGGAAATTTAGCAGTTGTGGGCATCTTAGCCGAAATTGGGGCAAATAATCCCTATTTACAAACCATTTGGGATTATTTGCCCCAAGAACCTTCTCCTGAAATGATTATCCCCGATACTTGGGTCAATGTCGGGCTTTTACTGCCGGAAAATAGCGATTTTTATGAATATCGGGGGTCTTTGTCCACTCCCCCCTGTAGCGAGGATGTTCTCTGGTTAGTCTGGCAAAATGCGATCGAAATTTCTCCCGAACAACTGCAACAATTGGCCGCGATTTTTCCCCGTAATGCGAGGAATATTCAACCCTTAAACGGGCGCTCGATCCTGCATTCCTAGGCGAAATTGTCGGCATTTTTGCTAATTTAGATAATTTTATTAACTTTTAGACCAATAATCGTAAATAACTCAGGAATGCGCTCAATAACTAAAGCTTCGGTGGCTGTCCAGTCACTTTCCTTAGTGGCTAAAACCCCCAGAACACTCAGAGGAACCTGTAGAAATAGGTGACTTAAGAGGAGAGCGATCGCAGCGATCACTAAACCTAAAAGCCGCCATTGGGGGAGATAGGCGGCCACGGCAGCCGCTAGAGGGGCAAAATTGTAGATTGGCCAAGTGATGAGAATTAAGAGGACGACTCCCAAAAGAGTAAGAAGACGATGGCGAGGACGTTGAAAAAGAGAGAGAATTTTTAACTGTTCGGGGGTGAGTTGACTCGGTTTCAGGGCAACCAACAAAAGACTAAAGATATCAAAAGGTTTTGTCCACTGCATCCAAAAGACTGGAATAATAGCGATCGCTCCCAGAAATAGCCATTCTAGCCAAAGAAAAGGCAAGGGATCGCCCACAGCTAAACCAATCCAAGCGATTTGTAAAAAGATTGGCAAAGCCGCTAACCCTGCCAGATGAATCCACAAAAAAGGTTCTGATTTCATAGAGGGAAATGATAATTATAAATTATGAATTATGAATTATGAATTATGAAGTGGGGAGATGGGGGAGTGGGGGAGTGGGGGAATTATGACTGATAACTGATAACTGACTCCCGACTCCCGACGGTTCAAGTGTAATTAACTGGATAAAGTGCGACGTTTCATGACCATTTCGTAGGCTTCGATAATGTCGCCTTCTTTCCAGTCATTGAATTTAGAAACACCGACACCGCACTCGAAACCGGTCGCCACTTCTCGGGCATCTTCCTTCATCCGTTTGAGGGAATCAAGAACCCCCTGATAAACAATTTCCTTGCCGCGACGCACGCGCAGGAAGCGATTCCGCACCAGTTTACCGGATTGGACATAACAACCGGCCACGGCCCCACGACCGACGGTGAAGACGGCCCGCACTTCGGCAAAACCGAGGTGTTCTTCCACTTCTTCGGGGTCGAGAAGACCTTCCATCGCCCCTTGAATATCATCGAGAAGCTTGTAGATGATATTGTAATCGCGGATATCAACTCCTTCCCGATCGGCGGATGCTCTGGCTCCACTGGCCAGGGTGGTATTAAAGCCCACCACCACCGCACCACTAGCGGCGGCCAGATCCACATCGGTTTCGGTGATTTCCCCCGGAGAGGCGAGGAGAACCCGAATCTGCACTTCGTTTTGGGGTAACTGTTTGAGCGCACCGAGGATGGCCTCGACGGAACCTTGCACATCTGCCTTGAGGATGAGATTAAGTTCCTTGAGTTGTCCTTCTTGAGCTTGGATAGAGAGGGTGCTAAGGCTAACGCGACGGGAGGAGAGGGCCTGTTGTAAACGGGTGTTGCGTTGTTCGATCGCCCGTTGATCGGCAATTGATCGGGCCTCTTTCTCACTTTCATAGACATCGAACTCATCGCCGGCGGCCGGGACATCACTAAGACCGAGAATTTCCACGGCAAAGGAGGGGGTGGCTGCTTCGACTTTTTGACCGCGATCATCGATCATCGCCCGAATTTTGCCGAAAACGGAACCAGCGACGATGCTATCACCGACGCGGAGAGTACCATTCTGGACGAGCAGGGTAGCCACGGGACCTTTGGTGCGATCGAGGTTAGCTTCGATCACGGTTCCCTTAGCCAAGCGATCGGGGTTAGCGACCAATTCCTCCACTTCTGCCACCAAGAGGATCATTTCCAGCAGATTATCGAGATTTTCACCCCGCAGGGCGCTAACGGGAACCATAATCGTCTCACCGCCCCAATCTTCGGCCACCAGTCCCTGTTCGGTCAATTCCTGTTTAATTCGGTCGGGGTTAGCCGAGGGTTTATCGACTTTGTTAATCGCCACCACGATGGGGACTTCGGCGGCCCTGGCGTGACTAATTGCCTCTTTCGTTTGGGGTTGCACGCCATCATCGGCGGCCACCACCAGCACCGCTATATCGGTGACTCTCGCCCCACGGGCCCGCATGGCGGTAAAAGCTTCGTGGCCGGGGGTATCTAAGAAGACAATCTGTTCCGGTTTGCCGTTATGTTCCACATCGACGTGGTAAGCGCCGATGTGCTGGGTGATGCCGCCGGCTTCCCCCTGGGCGACTTTGGTTTTGCGGATCGAGTCGAGGAGGGTGGTTTTACCGTGGTCAACGTGACCCATAATGGTGACGACGGGGGGACGACGCTGGAGACTTTCCCAGTCGGAGACATCGATCATCTCCGTGGTTTTGATCGCCGCCGACTGGGTGCTGGGGGTTTCCACGGTCATCTCGAAGTCCCTGGCGATCATTTCGATCGTGTCCACGTCGAGAGTTTGGGTGATATTAACCGCCATCCCTTTAAAAAATAGGGTTCTGATGATCTCGGTTTCGGGGACTTTCATCAATTCCGAGAGGTCGCGCACGGTAAGACTGCCGGTGATGACGATGCTTTCCGGGCGTTTTTCCTCTTGGGGTTCTTGACGCTCGCTTTTCGGGCTGCCGGTGTGGGCGGTTGGTTTACTGGGCCGCTTAACTTTGACTGCTGTTGGAGTGCTGGGGGTGGCAGCTTTAGCGCTGGGCGGTTTGGGGGGACGAGCGGTGGAAAGGGTAAAACTGGGGCTATTGATTAACCCGGATAGTTCCGATTCTAGATCATCGTCATCTTCAAAGAGAGCTTGGGTGCGGCGTTTGTTTTTGCCAGCAGTTTTAGCGGTTTTGGCCGCTTTTTTCTCTTCTTCTTCTTCTTCTTCCCAGCTAGATTTTTTGGCCATGCGAAGGGGCATGGTCGGTCGTTTGAGTTTTTTGGGCCCGTCTGCTCCCAGCAATCCGGTATCTGTATCGATTTCTGTGCCATCAACACCGGATTTCTTGGTGGTGTCGGTTTCTTCCTCGCCAGTAGCCGAGATTTTAGCGGGCATACCGGGGCGAACTGGGCGCTTCAATTCCACCGTCTCCCGCACTTCTCTAGCTGGTTCCCCCAGTTTCGGGCTTTTTCCGTCGGGTTTGCGGTGGAGGGTCGGTTTTTCAGGTTTAGCCAAGCCAGTCCTGCGCTCAGGACTAGGGACGTTTTCACTCTCGCCGCGCTCGCGTTTTTCTCCCCGCGGCCTGTCGTTACTGCCGGGGGCATTTTTAGATCGGGGTTCTAGCCGGCCCGAGGCGCTTTCAGGGCGTGGTTTCGGGGTGAGGGAAGGTCGATTAGGTGGGGCGATTAAGGTGGGGGATACTTCTGGCACTAGCGGCGTTTCGGTCGGGGTTTCTTTAACACTGGCGGACTGAGATGGCATCTCTGCAGCGGTGGGGGGAGTTTTTTCGGCCGCACCGTCGCGCCCTGGGGCAGCAACGAGGGGTTTAACTGGGGGACGGGGAGGACTGATTAAAGTCGGTTTAGCTGAGGAACCGGCAGACCCGGGATAGATTTCCCCTTCTTCGCCAGTTTCGGGGCGGTTGTGTTTATGCAGGGCTAAAATCTTTTGTTTTTTTTCTTCGGTAGGACTAACCGATTCTCGCTGACCCGTGCTATTTTTGCTGGTACTCGAAACAACTCCCTTCGCAGCAATTGCCTTGATGCGTTGGGCATCCTCTTCGCTGATCGTGCTACTGTGGCTCTTGTACTCGATGTTCAACTGGTCACAGATATCCAAAATGTCTTTGTTGTCTAGATTCAATTCTTTTGATAAATCGTAAATTCTGACTTTCGCGTTACTCATCCATTATCCCCCGGCTAAAGTGTTAGTGATCCTATAAGTTGGCTGATTTTTTGATCCTGTCAGGACTGCCCCCTTTCCATGGTAACGATTTTGTGGCTATGATCGTCAATTTTAATCCTGATTTGGACGACCTTGCTTGGCAGTCCCGAGGCGCTCTTGCAAGGATTCATAGAGCGTTTCGGGAATGTTGGCTTTTAGGGCGCGTCCGAGACGATTTTTTTGCCTGGCTAATTGCAGGCAGTTAGGTTGCGGACAGATATAGGCAGCTCTTCCCATTCCTTGATCTAATTGTATCTGTCCGGACGGGTGTAGTCGGACAATTCGCCAAAAGGATTCTTTCGGAGCGAAGAGACGGCAGCTAATACAGCGTCGATAATTGACGAAGGGGTTCATTCTTGGTCTAAATCCTGCGCTTCTGGGTCGGTTTCATCGGTTTTTACCTCTTGTTCTCCTTTATAGAGGGCGATATCCTTAATATCGATTTTCCAGCCCGTCAGACGGGCGGCTAAACGCACGTTCTGCCCTTCTTTGCCAATCGCTAAACTTAATTGATCCTGTGCCACCAGTACCAATGCTTGTCTTTCTTCGGCATTAGTGAACAAAACTTGGTCAATACGGGCGGGACTAAGGGCATTGCCGATGTAGGTGGCGGGATCTGGAGACCAGCGAATCACGTCGATTTTTTCTCCTCGCAATTCGTTCACCACGGCTTGAATCCGCGAACCTCTGGCGCCAATACAGGCCCCAACCGGATCCACGTCTCTTTCTAGGGTATCGACGGCGATTTTTGTCCGCGAACCAACGTGACGGGAGGGGGGATTAGCTTCCCGGGCGACAGCAACAATACGCACGATTTCCTCCTCGATTTCGGGAACTTCGTTAGCGAACAGATATACTACTAAGCCCGCCGCCGCTCTGGAAACGATTAATTGCGGGCCGCGGTGAGAACCTTCTAGAACTTTTTTGAGCAGAACTTTAAAGGTGGCGTTGGCGCGATAGTTATCGTTGGGCAGTTGTTCCCGTTTGGGTAGTTCTGCTTCCACTTCTGGTTGACCGTAGGTGCTTTGTACCATGACAATAGCGGCCTGTCTTTCAAAACGGACGACTCGGGCTTGTAAAACGGTTCCTTCCAGATCTTGGAACTCCTCTTGAATCATTTTGCGTTGGTTATCCCGCAGTTTTTGCAGTAAAACCTGTTTAGTTTGAATCGCCGCCATGCGACCAAATTCTCTTTGGTCGGGGGTGACATCAAGAACTACTTCATCCCCTAATTGGGCTTCGTCGGCTACTTCTTGCACTTCTTTGAGACCGATGTGATGGTCGGGATTAGTCACTTCTTCGACAATAGTTTTAGTCGAAAGGATGCGAAACCCTTCTTCTTCTACGTCTAATTCCACATCAAAGTTATTGAAATAATCTTCATGAAATTGAGCGGCTTTTTCTAAACTTTGGGCGCGTCGATAACGTTCGTAACCCTTGATCAGGGCTTCACGCAAGGCTTCCTGTACGGCATTTTTGGGCAGATTATGTCGTTGGCTAATTTCTTCGAGCATTATTTTTAAACCGGGCAAATTAACGGTAGCCATAATTATTTTTTCTCCTTACTTTTGAGTTATTAGTTTTTTATCTGTCAGCCTTGTATCAGTTATCAGTTATCAGTTATCAGTTATCAGTTATCAGATGTAAGTTTTAAGTTAATCAGTTAGTGAGTTATTTATCTTCATCCTTATCCCTGATCACTGTTTACTGATTACTGTTTACTGATCACTGATTATTGCGCTGCTCATCTAAACGGACGCTGATGACGGTAGTGCGATCAATGGTCAGGGAGCGACCCTTTTGGTTAAGATAAATAGATTGTTCATCTCTACCTTGCAGTTTTCCGCGCCATTCTTTTGGTTTTCCCTGGCTATCTTGGCCGGTAATGATGACGGGAAAACCTTTAAAAGACTGAAATTCACGCTCACTGCTCAGTTGTCGAGAAATGCCGGGGCTAGATATTTCCAAAACGTAGGCACCTGGTAAGATTTCTTGACTGTCGAGGGCGGTTTCTAAAGACCGACTCATCTGCTCACAGTCCTCTAAACCAGTATCTCCCGCAAGATTGCGAATATCAACGCGCAGGACGGGAGGCCTTTTATTGGTTTGGAAAACGATATCGACCACTTCTAGCCCCAAGTTTTCAGCGATAGGGGTGGCTAGGTGCAGCAGGTCGGGGATGAGCGGATGGGTCATGATTTAGACAATAAAAAAAGCGGGCGAAACCCACTTCCCTAAACTGTTAGTGATTGGGATAGGCAGTTGTTAGACCACCTAGCTGAATACAGTATAGCAAAAAACCGTCATCACTATTTGCCCTCAGGGTCTTGCCGGGAAAAACAGAACAGTGGTCACGATCGAGTCGATCTGTCACAATGAATACAGGGTAACTAGATATAGAGTCAATTATGGATCAAAAATCTCCGCTCACCGTAGTTAGAGCCAAGTCAGCTAAGAATCGTGGTCATCGGCCAGTATGGAAAGGGATTGTCAGCACTTGGATGATTCTGCAAACCTTTGGCCATGTCAATCCTGCTTGGAGTCAAAAAAACCCAAATACCCTCACCTACGGTGAATTGTTAGAGAAAATCGAGCAAGGCAAGGTAAAAAAGGTGGAAATCAATCCTTCTTTGCAACAGGCAGCAGTTACCCTCGTCGGTCAAACGGATAAGGATACCCCGAAAGAAGTTAATTTATTTGACCAAAATCCCGAATTAATCAAGAAACTCGATGCTAAAAAAATTGAGTATGGTATTCTCCCCACCACTGACAATTCGGCCTTGATCAATGTTCTCACTAACCTGTTAGTGATTATTATCGTCTTGGGATTATTGGTGTTTATTATCCGTCGTTCTGCTAATGCTTCCGGTCAAGCGATGAACTTCGGTAAATCAAGGGCGCGGTTTCAGATGGAGGCGAAAACCGGCATAGAATTTAATGATGTGGCCGGTGTGGATGAGGCCAAGGAAGATCTAGAGGAAGTGGTAACATTCCTCAAACAACCGGAAAAATTTACGGCTATTGGTGCGAAAATCCCCAAGGGAGTCCTGTTAATCGGGCCCCCAGGGACGGGGAAAACTTTACTGGCTAAAGCGATCGCAGGAGAGGCGGGAGTACCTTTTTTCAGCATCTCCGGGTCGGAATTTGTGGAGATGTTTGTCGGGGTTGGTGCGTCGCGAGTGCGAGATTTGTTCCGAAAAGCCCAGGAAAATGCCCCTTGTTTGGTTTTTATCGATGAAATTGATGCCGTTGGTCGTCAAAGAGGGATCGGTTATGGGGGAGGTAATGATGAACGGGAACAAACCCTGAACCAATTATTGACGGAAATGGACGGTTTTGAGGGAAATACTGGCATTATCGTCATTGCCGCCACCAACCGCCCTGATGTTTTGGATTCGGCCTTGCTGCGTCCGGGTCGTTTTGACCGACAGGTGGTGGTGGATTATCCAGATTCTAAGGGACGTTTGGCCATTTTGGAGGTCCATTCTCGCGATAAAAAGGTGGCTGCTGATGTGGCTCTGGATGCGATCGCCAGGCGCACCCCCGGTTTTACTGGGGCAGATTTGGCGAATATGCTCAACGAAGCGGCGATTTTTACCGCTAGACGGCGCAAAGAGGCGATTACTATGGAGGAGGTCAACGATGCGATCGATCGGATTGTGGCCGGTATGGAAGGGCGAGCTTTAGTGGATAGTAAAGCCAAGCGTTTGATCGCCTATCATGAAGTCGGCCATGCGATTGTCGGTACTCTCTGTCCCGGTCACGATCAAGTGGAAAAAGTCACCCTGATTCCCCGGGGGCAAGCGCAGGGGTTAACTTGGTTCACTCCTGATGAAGAACAGGGTTTAACCAGTCGTTCCCAGTTATTAGCCCGAATTGCGGGATTATTAGGGGGACGGGTGGCGGAGGAATGTGTCTTCGGTGAGGATGAAGTGACTACCGGGGCCGGTAATGATATTGAAAAAATCACCTATCTGGCCCGACAGATGGTAACGCGTCTGGGAATGTCGGAATTGGGATTGATTGCCCTAGAGGAGGATGGTAATTCCTATCTCGGTGGTGCTGGTGCTGGTTATCATGCCGACCATTCTTTCGCGATGATGGCAAAAATTGATTCACAAGTGCGGGAACTTGTCAAGCAATGCCACGATTTAGCAACAAAACTTATCCTTGACAATCGTATGGCGGTTGATCGCTTGGTGGATATACTGATTGAACAGGAAACTATTGACGGCGACGAATTTCGGCGTTTATTGAGGGAATTTCAGCAACAAGCGGATCGGTCAATGGTGACGATGGTTTAATTTGCCCTTCGTCTCCTTGCTTCGATTCAGGGGTTAGGAGACGATTTCAGCCAAAAATCTGCTCATTGGTCGGACAAAGGCAGAATTAACGACTAACATTGTGAGCGGGGATTTTACTCATGGAATGACCGTTATGATTGCCTTTGGTGGAAGCAATAATATTAGCTTCTAAAGCTGAATTGATCTCGGCCAACATTTCTAGATTGAAACGATAGCCGACGTTGCGGACGGTTTGAATTAAATTAGGTTGTCTAGGATCGCTTTCGATTTTTTTCCGCAGAGAGAGAACATGAGTATCAATTGTCCGGGGGTTATCGATTTCCTCGGGCCAAGCGCGACGCAGTAAATCGGCTCTTGATAGGGGTGTTCCCTCCGCTTGGGCTAAAACGTAGAGTAGGCTAAATTCTTGGGGGGTTAATTCGATATACTCCCCGCGAAATTGTACCCGTCTTTGGGCTAAATCTATTTTTAATTGCCCATAATCCAAGTGTAGGGGAGCAGCCCTACTGCCTAAACGACGGGTTAACACTTCTACCCTAGCCATAAATTCTTGCATTCCAAAGGGCTTTTTCAGGTAGTCGTCGGCCCCGGCTTTTAAACCATTGACCACATCTTTTTCGCCATTGCGGGCCGAGAGAATCAGTATTAAAGACTGTTTTTGTTGATAAAGCCAACGGCAGAGTTCGATCCCATCCCCATCTGGCAAATCGGAATCGATAATTGCTAAGGTTGGTTGACGATGAAGGAAAGTTTGACGCGCACTTTGCAGGGTTGCCGATTGATTAACCAAATAACCGGCCTGTTGCAGATGCCAAGCTAATAGCGATCGCAAGTGCGGGTTGCCCTCAACAATAGAAATATAGATCGATACCACCTGAGTTTCTGCCCCATTACTGCACAGATTGACACATTGTCAGGGTATCAGAATTAATGTCAAGATGTTGTAACAATCGTAACATTCGTCAGGAGTCAGGCTTCGGCGTGAGCTTTTGTCGAACGCTTTTTCTCCCTGCTCCCATCTCCCTATCTCCCCATCCCATCACCCCCCGCAACGCGCACGAAGTGGTCTCCCAACTTCATAATTCATAATTTATAATTCATAATTTATAATTCATAATTTATAATTCATAATTTATAATTCATAATTTATCATTCATAATTTATCATTCATAATTCATAATTTATCATTCATAATTCATAATTTATCATTCATAATTCTATCACCCCACTTCATAATTCATAATTTGTAATTCATAGGTCTTCCAAAATGTCTTGACTGTCGAACCTCATTCAAGGTATTCTATGGAATAAGATCAGATTGTGGTGGAATCCAGATTTGAATTGGCGTACAAACTCGGACAGTAATGCAATTCAAATTTGAATTGGCCTACTCTTTATGGGACTTACCCAAAAGCTCACAGATATTGTCTGTCTGATCAGATATTCTTGATTGTTATCTCAGCCATCTAACCACTAAAAAACGACCGGAACACCATGATAGATAACTTTGCCGCCAACGACCTCTATAACTTTATAGATAGTCTAGACTCCTCAGATTTTCAGAAATTCCTAGCGGGGAATAAGTCATCAATTTTTCCCACCATAGCCACTAAGTGCATAAGATTAGATCGCACCCCCAGTATATATTCAGTCAAAGTTTTCGCCTGACTTATATACCATAGGACGGTAAAGGGGAGCGGAGATCGAAATAACCCCCAACTCCCCAGAAATAAGTATCGACAGTTAGGAACCAACCCCTGACCTCACATCTGAAGCACTTAAGGAGAAAAAATATGCTTGACCCAAGTTTCGACCTATCAGACAGCAATGTTTTAGATGATATCTTCCAGTTACCAACCCTTGTGGTGGAATCAGGTTTAGGACGCTCCGACTTGATTACCCCTGTTTTCCGCAAAAGTCTCCAGGGCATGGATTCTGGCTTTTTAAGCAACTCTGTGGAAGAATACCAGCTAGGACAAGAAAATCGCTGGCAATCATCCCAATCCCTTTCCCCTTGGTCTAACGACGATGATTTTTTAACGGGTCAAAGTAATTTTGCGGGTCTTTCCAGTTCTGTTGACCTAGCTGGCAATACCTTAGCCACGGCGCGTGATATCACAATTGGAGCGGCTCCCACCACCTACAGCGATTTTGTTGGTTCTACAGACAGCAATGATTACTATCGTTTTAGTATAGGAACCACCAGCAACTTTAGCCTCAATTTAACGGGATTAAGTGCCAATGCTAATGTGTCCTTATTAGATAGTAATGGCAGTGTGATTACTAAATCCACTAATAGCGGTACCAGCAATGAGAGTATTACTCGTCAACTGAACGCGGGTACTTACTATGTCCGGGTTTATCCCCGCAGTGGCAGCACTAACTATAACTTAAGTTTAGCTGCCGCTGCTGTAACGATTCCTGATAACGCCGGTAATACCTTAGCAACGGCCCGTGATATCACCATTGGAGCAAGCCCCACCAGCTACAGTGATTTTGTTGGTTCTACAGACACCAATGATTACTATCGTTTTAGTTTAGGAGATATCAGCGACTTTAGCCTGAATTTAACGGGATTAAGTGCCGATGCTGATGTGTCCTTATTAGATATTAATGGCAGTGTGATTACTAGCTCCACTAATGGCAATAACAGCAGTGAGAGTATTACTCGTCAACTCAATGCGGGTACTTACTTTGTCCTGGTTTATCCCTATAGTGGCAGCACTAACTATAACTTAAGTTTAGCTGCCGCTCCTGTAGAGATTCCAGACAACGCCGGTAATACCTTAGCAACGGCCCGTGATATCACTATTGGGGCAACTCCCACCAGCTATAGTGATTTTATTGGTTCTACAGACAGCAATGATTACTATCGTTTTAGTTTAGGAACTACTAGCGACTTTAGCCTGAATTTAACGGGATTAAGTGCCGATGCTGATGTGTCCTTATTAGATAGTAATGGCAGTGTGATTACTAGCTCCACTAATGGCAATAACAGCAGTGAGAGTATTGCTCGTCAACTCAGTGCGGGTACTTACTTTGTCCGGGTTTATCCCTACAGTGGCAGCACTAACTATAACTTAACCCTGTCGGCGACCACAGCCACAGTCACACCCGGATATAGTGCCATTTCAGGATACGGTTTAGTTAATGCCGCAGCAGCCGTCGCCGGAGCCTTGAATGAAAGTCCTTTTGCCAATGTCCCCACTTTTGGTGGTGCTAATGACTGGGGGGTTAACTTAGTTAATGCTCCCGAGGCTTGGGCAAGAGGTTATACAGGACAAGGAATCGTCGTTGCTGTACTAGATACAGGAGTTGACCGCAATCATACCGACTTAGCGGGCAATATTTGGACGAATGCGGGCGAAATTGCCAATGATGGCCTTGATAACGATGGCAACGGTTACGTTGATGACGTTTATGGCTGGAACTTTGCCAATGGCAATAATAACACTTTAGATGGTAACAGCCATGGTACTCATGTGGCGGGAACCATTGCTGCTGTTAATAATGGTTTCGGAGCCACTGGTGTGGCCTACAATTCCAGAATTATGCCGGTGAAAGTTTTGAGCGATTCCGGTAGTGGCAGCTATAGTGGCGTTGCCCAGGGAATTCGCTACGCTGTGGACAACGGTGCCGATGTAATTAATATGAGTTTGGGGGGTGGTAGCACTGACAGTGCGGTTCAATCCGCCCTCCAGTATGCCAGCAGTCGCGGTGTTATCGTGGTTATGGCCGCTGGTAATGAGGGGGCAGCTCAACCCGGTTATCCCGCTTCCAGTGCCACCTCTTGGGGTCTTGCCGTAGGTGCCGTTGATAGTTCTAACCAGATGGCTTCCTTCTCCAATCGTGCTGGTTCCAATTCTTCGATGAGCTATGTCACCGCTCCAGGCGTGCAAGTGTATTCTACTCTCCCTAATGGTGGCTATGGTTTCTTGAATGGAACCTCCATGGCAGCACCTCATGTGGCTGGAGTGGTGGCCTTAATGTTGAATGCCAATCCGAATCTGACCGATGCTCAAGTACGTCAAATTATTACTGCCACAGCAGGTAATGTCGTCTAAAACTTGGCTGTTTTTCGGCCTCAGATTTCCTATCTTTAGCCATCAGCTTTTCGCTGATGGCTGATTCTTGTATCTCATTATCTAAATCACTCGTTAAGATTGCAGGGGAGCGCCGGAGCTGCCGAGCAGGGAGGGGCAGTTCGAGCATTTGTACTAAAATTTCCAATACTCGGCGATTCCCGCTCATGGTTAATTAAGAAAAATAAACTGTAGCGAAATATACTTTTTTTCATGTTCTAATGGGGATAGATAGGGGGAAAAAAATCATGTCGAAATCACTCTTTACCGATGCCAGCAGTCGCCTAGAACGGGCCCTTAAGTATGTCTCCATTTCCGATGATGCGATCGAGCGGTTAAAATATCCCAAAGCTAGTCTCAGCGTCTCCATACCCGTCCGTATGGACAACGGCACTTTAAGAATCTTCCAAGGCTACCGCGTCCGCTACGATGACACCCGCGGCCCCGGCAAAGGAGGGGTGCGCTATCATCCCAACGTCAACATCGATGAGGTGCAGTCCCTAGCCTTTTGGATGACCTTTAAATGCGCCCTGCTGGATTTGCCCTTTGGTGGGGCTAAGGGCGGCATTACCCTCAATCCGAAAGAATTGTCAAAAGCCGAGTTAGAACGTCTTAGCCGGGGCTATATCGAGGGTATAGCCGACTTTATCGGTCCCGATGTCGATATTCTTGCCCCCGATGTCTATACCAACGAGATGATCATGGGTTGGATGATGGACCAGTACAGCATCATTCAGCGTAAAATTAGTCCGGCGGTGGTGACGGGGAAACCTTTAACCATGGGAGGCAGTCGCGGCCGCGATACGGCGACGGGAACGGGGGCTTTTCATGTTATTCACTCTCTTTTGCCGAAATTAGACAAAAAACCCGCTAATACTACCGTAGCCGTCCAGGGATTCGGTAACGCTGGGGCTGTAGTGGCGGATCTTCTCGCCAAAGCTGGTTATCAAGTGGTGGCGGTAAGTGATTCCCAGGGCGGCATTTATCGGGAAAAAGGGCTAGATATTGCCAGTATTCGTGAGTATAAACAGGAACATCGCGGGATTACTGCTATTTACTGTGAGGGTACCGTGTGTAATATCGTGGAACACGAGGCGATTACTAATGAAGAATTATTAGCCCTAGATGTGGATATTTTGATTCCAGCTGCCCTAGAAAACCAAATTACCGCCGAAAATGCCGATCGCGTGCGGGCAAAATATATCTTTGAAGTGGCCAATGGTCCGACTACCTCAGAAGCCGATCGCATTTTAGACTCAAAAGGGATTCTCGTTTTCCCCGATATTCTAGTTAACGCGGGTGGGGTAACGGTGAGTTATTTTGAATGGGTGCAAAATCGCAGCGGTCTTTATTGGCAACTAAACGAGATAAATGAGCGCTTAAAAGAAAGAATGGTGACAGAAGCGGAAAAAGTCTGGTCTTTCGCCCAGGAATTCGATATATCTCTGCGTACCGCCGCCTACGCCCACGCCATTGATCGTCTCGGTGAAGCCCTAGATGCCAAGGGAACCCGCGACTATTATCAAAATAAGACGAGAGCATAAAAGCTATTGTCTTTTTCAGGGGGTTAAGTGGGTTTGGCTCTAGGTTTTAAAAATCCCAGAGAAGAAGATTCCTAGCCAAAAATTAAGATTCTGGTCAGCTAAAAAGACACTAGGCAACCCGATAAATCGACGTTGCCTAGCAGTCGCTTATACCTGAACTTCCCTCATACATATATACCATAATAGCCGAAAACCCTTATCCATCAATGGATACACCCCTTAACTTTTCTTGATGTACCCATGTAATTTGTAACATTTATTAATGGACAAGAATTCTCTCCATTTGCTAAAATAGTGGTCATGTATATAGAAAAAGTTCCTAACCGTAATTCCCCCCCCCGCCGTTCTTCTTCGTGAATCCTATCGAGAAGGAGATCAAGTCAAAAAAAGAACCCTGGCTAATCTCTCAAAATTACCCGATGATATTATCGACAATCTGAAACTGGCTCTTAAAGGAGCAACACTGTCCATGACTGAAGGTATTCCCAATCATTTTGAAGTGATTAGAAGTCTTTCTCATGGTCATGTGATGGCTATTTTA
>NZ_JADBUN010000069.1:0-6949 GCF_020245625.1 Microcystis sp. M049S2
CCTGTGCCGATTATTTTTAGCAAACTCTCCTAGCTCTCTATAACCTGAGTATCCTAGCATTGTTCCCAGTATTATTACTACTAATACTATCCATAAAGGGTGTCTTTTTCCTTTATCTTTCCGAAAGTCCTTGACTTGTTTTAGTTTTTCTATTAAGCTCAACATATATTTTAAAGGTTGGCGGTCACTTATCATTTTACCTGACAGTGATCGCTTTTACTTTTGATATTCTGATGGGAGAATGAAACAGCCCTACTTATCAAGGGGGGCAGGGGGGATCAAAGACAAAATCTATTGGCTAAAAAAACGGTACACTGATAATTGATAACTGATCACTGATCACTGCTTATGCCTCCTCGTTGGCCCCGTCAACCCGATCGCAAAAACGATCCCGCTTTCCGACGTTTAGATGATCGCATGAATTTCGCCGTTCATGTAGCGGGTTTTTTAGCGATTAATTCAGGGTTGTGGTTTTTTCATATCATTAAATTTTCCGATTGGACTTGGTTAAATCTGTTCACGGGAATTTGGGCTATCCTATTGGTGGGACATTTGATTTATATAGCGGCGATCGCTAACTACTCGGTAACATCCCATGGCTAACACAACTCAGGACATCGAAAATCTGGCAGCCCAAATCGGCGACAATATCTACATTGACGTGGCTAAATGGCATCTCTATCTCCGGGAAGCACATTTACACAGCGTCGTTGCCGAAAAAGTCTTCCCTTTGCTCGAAAACGACAGTTTAAGTGAGAATGCAGTCATGTCTATCCTGCGGGAGATAAAAGTCACCCTCGGAGGTGGTCATCTGCAAGTTTCTCTAGCGGATTTGTTACCCACCAAATGTCAGGTGGATTTAATCGATTTGCTCGAAGAATACCAAAAAAGTCGCTAAAATTCCCCAATAGTATGCCTGATAACTCGCAACTATAGGGTTGGCTGAATAAATCTAAAAACATTGTTCGATAAGTACTGGCCCTTGGAGTGATCTGGGGGAAAATTCAGGGACTTTTCCCCTGAAAATGGCTAAAACCCTACACCCCACACCCCACACCCCACACCCCACACCCCACTTCCCCACTTCCCCACTTCCCCACACCCCACACCCCACACCCCACACCCTACCCCCACCGAAAAACTTTTTCAGCATACCCTAGTTAGAAATAGTCCCCCAGAAGCAAACCATGGAAATAGGTGTTCCCAAAGAGATTAAAGATCAAGAGTTTCGCGTCGGTTTAAGTCCCAGTAGTGTGCGTGTACTCAATGATCGCGGTCACAGGGTATTTGTGGAAACGGCCGCCGGATTGGGTGCTGGATTCAGCGATGAAGATTACCAAAAAGCCGGGGCCAAAATTGTGGAAAAAGCGGCACAAGTTTGGGATAAATCGCTAGTTGTTAAGGTAAAAGAGCCGCTTAAGGCAGAATACGGCTTTTTAAATAAAGAAGCTCTCCTATTCACCTATTTACACCTAGCGGCCGAGCGCTATTTAACGGAAGCATTAATCGAGTCGGGAACAACTGCGATCGCCTATGAAACGGTCGAGCTTGCCGATGGTCGCTTGCCTCTCTTAACTCCCATGAGTGTTATTGCCGGTCGTCTTTCGGTGCAATTTGGGGCCCGCTATCTGGAAAAACAACAGGGAGGTAGGGGAGTTTTACTGGGGGGTTTCCCCGGGGTGAGTCCTGGACAAGTGGTTATCCTTGGCGGTGGTGTGGTGGGTACGGAAGCGGCCAGAATTGCCATCGGTATGGGGGCAAAAGTAACTATTTTAGATATTAACGTCGAGCGCTTGGCCTATTTAGAGACTTTATTCGGTTCCAGGGTAGAATTGCTTTACAGTAGCCCGGCACAATTAGAAAATGTGGTTCCTAGGGCCGATTTATTGATTGGGGCAGTGCTAGTCTTAGGAAAACGAGCGCCGACGCTGGTTTCTCGCTCTTTAGTCGCCAAAATGAACCCTGGTTCTGTAATTGTCGATGTGGCAGTGGACCAAGGGGGCTGCGTGGAAACTCTGCGGGCCACTTCCCACAGTCAACCGACTTACTTGGAGTCGGGAGTAGTACATTATGGAGTGCCTAATATGCCTGGAGCAGTACCCTGGACGGCAACCCAAGCTTTAAATAATAGTACCCTACCCTACGTTATTAAATTAGCCGACCATGGAGTAAAAGCTTTGGATCAAGATGTTTCCCTCGCTAAGGGGTTAAATGTCGCCAATCATCGGTTAATTCATCCAGCAGTGCGCGAAGTTTTTCCCGATTTGATTTGAGCAGTAATTTAAGGGCTGATGGTGGTATTTTCTAGGGGTTATGAATAAGAATTTATGGACAAGGGATGAGCTGCTGATCGCTCTCAATTTATACTATAAATTTCCCTATGGACAATTCCACACTAACAATCCTGTTATTATCGAAGTCGCTCAAAAGTTACAGCGAACACCATCGGCCTTGGTGATGAAATTATGTAATTTTGGTTCTCTCGATCCCAGGCATCAATTGCGAGGAGTACAGGGGTTAAAAGGTATCAGTAAAGCTGATGGGCAAATCTGGCAGGAGTTCGAGGATAACTGGACAGAATTAGCCCTAGAAAGTGAGGAAAAATTACAGGTTATTTTAGGAGTTATTAACGAACAGCAAGAGGATTTTACCAGACTTGATTTTTCGGAAAATATCAAAACAGAAACTGAGGCAATCAGAAAAGTTAGAATCGGACAAAACTTTTTTAGAAAGACAATTTTAGCCCTATATAACTATCGTTGCTGTATTACAGGAAATCCCATTCCTCTGTTACTAACAGCTAGTCATATATTACCCTGGAGTCAATTTCCTGAACAGCGTTTAAACCCTCATAATGGCCTGTGCCTAGCTCGTACTCATGATACTGCTTTCGATCGAGGTTTAATTAGTTTTGATGAGGATTTAAGATTAATTATTGGCCATGAGATCGAAAAAAAGGCTCAGGATCAAGGTAGCGAGACGTTAGAACTAAATTTTATCAACTATCGCGGTAAAACTTTAAATGTTCCCGATCGCTTTTTACCAGATTTAGATTTTTTAAACTATCATCGCTATCATATATTTCAGGGCTAGAAATGGGATAACTAATAAAAAATCTGCTGCTCGAGGATTTCAAAATATATTGACTATTAAATTGGGTGATGGAGAACAACAAAAACCAGATTGTGATTTGATCATTGCCTAGCTCGTACTCATAATACTGATACTGCTTTTGATCGAGGTTTAATACTAAATCCGTTGAGTACAGGCTAGTTATGAGGAGAGGCAAAAGGCAAGAGGCAAAGGGGAATAAATAATCAGTTTTTAATAACCGGATTTAGTATAATTGGTTATCGCTGATCTTGTGGGTTGGGTTGAAGCATGAAACCCAACGCCTGCATGGGTTACGCTACCGCTAAACCATCCTACAAATTAATTGTGCCTCCCTACTTAACGATGATGACAATCCTAGAGAGGATTCTTTTTCCCTATCACTGCATAGAAGGGATCGGCGACCATAATTCCCAACATTTGCAGGAAACTGGGGGTAGTAGCAGGACGAACGATCGCCTGTACTTCCCTAAATCCCGCCACCGATTTAAAATAGGATTTCACTAACGCTACCCGGCCTAAATCGCTATTATCGCGCCAAGCAGCGATCGCTTTTTGGTAAAACATACGATTGGAAAAACTGACCACCACCAGACCATTAGGCTTTAAAATACGATACAGTTCCGCAAAAATCGCCTCTGGATACTGCAAATACTGCACCGACACCGTGATTAACACCGCATCAAAAGAACTATCCCCTAGGGGCAATTTTGGCTGTGCATTCAAGTCCTGGACAAAATAACTATGCAAGCGGGGATTTTTGGCTAACTCCTCCCCATTCATCCCGTGACCTTCGATATGCTCAAATTCCATCTCCTCCGGTAAATGGGACACCCAGCTGCTCATCAGGTCTAAAATGCGCGTATTCGGCGATAATATCTCTCGGTAGAGAGCGGTTAATCGATCGATAAAACCCTCATCCACGTGGGTGACGAAGCGGGGAAAAGCATAAAAATCGCTGTCTTTGGTCGGATCGAGTTTAGTTCTTTCTTCGGGTCGGAGCATTTTTGTCAAGTTAATTTTACTATTCTTAACATACCCCACAGACAGAAAAAAGGGTTAACCGAACTGGTCAACCCCTAGGCTTGGGAACGCGCTGTAAATCTTAGCTTTGAACGACTAGCTTAACGTTAGCGTTTTGCAGACCGCGCTGTTTCACTTCGGATAGGGTTTTGTTCACAGCGTATTTTTGGTTGATCGAGTTGATCAATTCGGTTTGATTGTGTTTTTTGGCCACACCCCAGAGGTCAGCGATTAAATCGAAACTGCCGTCGGTATTGCGAGACCAACCGAGATCATATTCGCCATCGAGAACAGCAACGATGTCGGAGCGAACCCGTTGACCGTTGTAACCACGAACATCAGCTTCGGTTTTTACGCTAATGCCGAGGTCGCGGAGAGAAGCTTTGAGGATTTCGGCATCGGTGATTTTGGTCCGGAGAGTGCTGAAATGAGACATTGGAATTTCCTCTTTGTAGATAAGAATCAACAACAACAGATTGAGAGTTAAAGAGTGCCGCCAAGCGGCTTTTCGAGGCATTGCTAGTCCCTGAGAACTAGCCTTTCATCCCGTTGGGAGCGGGCGAAAGTCTGTTAGAACTCCAATCGCTGGTACTCAGCGACGGAGGCCGAAGCAGGTCGGGCGCGTTGTCTGGCCCAATCACGCAGGGCCGTTACCTGTTCGGTCATGGTGCGAGATAGGGGCAGAGTCGCCTTAATCGCCGCAATAATGTCTAATTGCGTGAATTCGCGATCTTGGGCGAAGGCCTCATACATGGCGGCAATCAGCGCCTGTTCTATTTCCGCACCGGAAAACCCATCGGATACCTTGGCTAACTGCTCCAAATCGAAGCGAGAAATGTCGGAGCGTCGTTTAGTCAGGTGAATATTAAAGATATCTTGTCTTTCTTCGGAATTGGGCAAATCGACAAAGAAGATTTCATCGAAGCGCCCCTTGCGGAGAAATTCCCCTGGTAGCCGTTCAATTCGGTTAGCTGTGGCCATAACGAAGACGGGTGAGGTTTTTTCCTGCATCCAAGTCAGGAAGGAGCCGAAGATGCGGCTAGAGGTTCCCCCATCGGAATCGGCTGATCCTGTACCACCGGCAAAAGCTTTATCTAATTCATCGATGAAAAGAATGGCCGGAGAGATGGATTCGGCAGTTTTTAGGGCATTACGCAGGTTAGCCTCAGACCGTCCCACCATGGAACCATCGTAAACCCGTCCCATATCTAAGCGCAGGAGCGGTAAACTCCAGAGGCGCGAGGTGGTTTTAGCGATTAAGGACTTACCACAGCCTGGTACTCCTAAAATTAGCATTCCTTTCGGTTGGGGGAGTCCGTAACCTCTGGCTCTTTCTGTAAAGGCATTTGAGCGCTGTTTTAACCATCTTTTTAATTCTTCCAGACCGCCGACGGCATTGATGGTCTCGTCCTCTTCAATATATTCTAAGATTCCGTTGCGGCGAATCAGTTGTTTTTTCTCGGAAAGGACGATTTCTACCTCGTCTTCCGTCAATTTGTTCGCTTTTACATGGGCTTTGCGGTAAACTTTTTCGGCTTCATCTTTGGTTAAGCCCAAGGCCGCTTTCAAGAGTTTTTCTCGAACCTCTGTGGTGGTACGACGATTTTGATTTTTGCCTAGGTGTTGCGAGAGAACTGTATCTAACTCTCCCATGTCCGGCAGGGGAAAATCTAGAACTACCACGTCTTTCTCTAGTTCTATGGGGACTTCTTGCAGGGGAGACATTAAAATAATGATTTTTTCGGTTCCTTTAAAGCTGGCGATCGCATCTCTTAACCAGCGATTGACCGGAGCAGAAGTGATGAACGGATGCAGGTCTTTAAAGATGTAGATACCCGCTTCCCGTTGACGCACTACCCATTCGATCGCCGCTTCTGGCGACACGGTATTATGTTGACTGGTTTGGCGGGGTTGACCCAGTTCGATCATGCCGTGGGTGACAGTCCAGACAAACACCCGTCGATGTTGTGTATTTAGTTGGGCTATTTTGCTGATGGCTTCTTCCGCCCTTTCCTCCTCGGAGGTGACGAGGTAAATCAGGGGATACTGAGCCTTGACGAGAATTTCTAGCTCTTCTTTCATAACATCGACCCTATTTGTGATAACGGTTTTGACCTTGGGCGGCTGATGGCTGTAGATGCCTTGTTCGACTACTGAGAATTTAGCAGGGAACTAAGGCTGCTTCTCCCTCTGTGGTTCCTTGAGCGCCAACGGGTTCGGGAACTTCGATCGGGAACTCGTCGCCCACTATTGCGGGCTGGCGTTTGATCGACCTTAGCCGATCTTCTTTCATTACTAACGCGGCATCACACTCGGGACAGACATGAACCTGATAGGTTTTGCCATAGGCGGTGGCTTCGATTTCCTCTACCTTTTCGGGGTATTTGAGGTAAAAAGCGATCGCTTTTTCCACCAGCCCTGACATCGATTCTTCATCGATCGCGGCTCTGATCTTTAGTTGACGATGGACTCCAGGGGGAAGGTACAGTGTGACTTTTTGCTTGTCTTGCATATCACTAAATTGGTTTACCCGGGTATGTGTCCTTACTATAACCACTGTCTTTCCCTCCTGTCAAGATGGTAAGCTGTTATGACAGCATAATTGTAACATTTCTTTACAATTGGTGGGGAAGTGGGGTGATGGGGTGTGGGGTGATGGGGTGTGGGGTGTGGGGTGTGGGGTGTGGGGTGTAGGGTGTAGGGTGTGGGGAGAATAAAGCTGCCTTTTGCCTTTTGCCTTTTGCCTTTTGCCTTTTGCCTTTTGCCTTTTGCCTTTTGCCTTTTGCCTTTTGCCTTTTGCCTTTTGCCTTTTGCC